>JAZDJE010000133.1:0-6583 GCA_043804325.1 Candidatus Peregrinibacteria bacterium | reverse complement strand
CCGGGATGAGTTTGAGCACCGTTTCGTCAATGGCCTCTTTCCGCAAATTTACAAAGTTCCACTCGTGGATGTCCGCAATGACTTGTCCCAGGCTTTCGTCTTTGACCAGGCTTTTTTCCAATAACAGGTTTTCCAGGGGTTTTTTATCCCCTTTGGCCTCCTCTTGCAGAGACTTTGCCTGTTTTTGGGTCAAGAAGTTTTCCTGAACCAGGAATTCCATTAATTTTTGGTCCGTGCTTACCTCGGTTACTGGCATAGGTTTGAGTGATAATATTATCTATATATTTTAGCATAAATAAGCCGAAAAAACAACTCTGAAAGGCCCCATTTGACAGCCTGACGCCCTTTTGAGACAATAAACTAGCACTTTAACCGTTCATTTGCTAAAAATGCCATTGCACCCCCGTCAACAGCGCATTCTTCAGGCCATTATTCAGTCTTTTATCCAAACGGCTTCCCCTGTGGGCAGTAAGCTCATTTACGAGGAGTATGATTTTGGCGTTTCCCCCGCCACTATCCGCAACGAAATGGCGGCGCTGGAAAGCGAGGGATATATTATACAGCCCCATACTTCCGCCGGGCGCGTGCCTACCAACCGGGCTTATCGGATGATAGTGGACCAAATACGTCCCAACGCCCCTCTGATGAACCGGGTGCGCCAGGACCTCCGCCGCATGCGCCAACAGTACTACCTGGAACGCGCCAAAGAACGGTTGTACGATGTGGTGGGGATTTTAGCCGGCGCTACGGAAAACATCAGCTTTGCCACCATTCCGGAACTGGACCGGGTATTTTACGTGGGTATTGGCAATATTCTCAAGAAACCCGAATTTGCCGCGGATCCGGCCAAGGCCACGAGGGTGGTGGAAACGCTGGAAGGCAATCTTTACGACTTGCTTTCGGAGCTCGATATCCGGTCGGAGGGGACTATTTACATTGGAGAAGAGAACATCATTCCGGAGTTCTCCAGCTGCTCGCTTTTGGCTATCCCCTATTCCTACAAAGGGTTTAACGGGATCATGGGGATCCTGGGCTCCACGCGCATGGACTACGCCTATAACATCGCCGCGCTCCAGGCGGCCCTTGAGCTTCTAAACGATTAGTATGGCACTATTTCTAGGAATTGATCCGGGGCTGGCCAGTGTGGGTTTTGGGGTGGTAGAGGGGCAAGGCGACGACTTTACCTTTGTGGACTGCGGGGTCATTAAAACCCCTGCCGGTTTGGCGATGGAAGAGCGGCTTTTGATGATCAAAAAAGATTTGGACGAGTTACTGAAGCAGTTCAAGCCGGATGCCGTGGGCGTGGAGGAACTCTTTTTTGCCAAAAACGTCAAAAACGCCATCGCTGTGGCGCATGTGCGCGGGGTGATTTTGGAACGGGTGGCGGAGCATGGGGTGCCGCTTTTTGAGCTCACGCCGCTCCAGCTTAAAAACAACATTTGCGGTTATGGCCAGGCGGATAAAAAACAGGTGCAGGAAATGGTGAAGCGGCTGCTCCATTTAAAAAAAGCCCCCCATCCCGATGACGCGGCGGACGCGCTTGGGATTGCGATTTACGCAGGGCGGGTCGCCAGGTTTTCCTAAAAAAGCTATTCGCCATTTTAGCGAAAGTTTGATATGATTATTTTCGACCTATTTTTGTTTTTATGCGCAAACTCCTGGCCATCATCTTTGCCCTTGTGCTTGCCTTGGCGTTTGCCGTGGGCTATGGCGCCTATAAAAAGGGACTCTCCTGGCGGGACTTGGACTTAAAGACGGTGCGGCAAATCGTGCTGGATTTTGGGAATGGGGATGAGCCTAAAAGCGACGAACCCGTGGTAGAAGTGATGCCGGAAGTGGAGGAAAATTTGTCGTATGACGAACGGATGAGCAAGGGCGACTACTTTTCCGAGCGGGGGTTTTTAACGTTCGCGGCCAATGAATACGTCAAGGCGTCCAACCTGGAGCCCAAGCGCATGGAGCCTTATTCCAAGCTCCTCGAAACGCACTTTGCGCTGGGCGATTACGACAAGGCCAAATTGAATGCGGACACGCTTTTGATTTTAGATCCCCAAAACCTGGAGGCCCGTTACTGGCTTTCCCAAATCCACCTCAAACAAGGGGCTTATGAGGAAGCCAAACGGATTTTAGGGGAATTGGCGGCAACGAGCCTGCAAGATCCCCGGCTGGATTATGACCGCGCATTGCTCCATATTTTGGATGGGGAGTATAAGGATGCCAAAAAACTGCTGGAATCCGCCACTGGCAAATCCCCTGCCCCCGAACTTCAGGCCAAGGTGGACCGGTTGCTTTCCGCGTTTCAGGAATTCGAATTTGCGCAGGCGGCCGAAACGCTTTATCTGGACGAGCTGATTTCCCGCGCGCTCAGCCAAAACGGCGATTATGAATTGGCGATTTTTAAACTCAAAAACGTCCTCCGTACCCGAAGCGACCTTCGCGATGCGTGGATTTTGCTCGGCTTTTCCTATTTGAACCTGGAGGAATATTACTTTGCCTTAACCTCGTTCCAGCGCGCTTATGAACTCGATTCCGAATGGCCGGCCACGCAGTACTTTTTGGCCCTCACCCATCAGGAATTGGGAGACTATGAGCAGGCCATCCAGTTCTTTAACTTTGCCCTTTCCAATCAATTCGACCCCCCTGCGGTGATCCATCAAAAGTTAGCGGACCTGTATTTGGAAACTGAAAACTACGAGGCGGCGGTGCAGGCGTACCAAAAGGTGCTGGAGTTGAGCGATGGAGACGTGAACGCCTTCATACGCCCCATTTGGATTTATCTGGACAAGCTCAGCCAACCGCAGGAAGCCCTGAAGCTGGCGGAGCTTTCCATGACGACTTTTCCCGATAACCCCATGGCCTATAACTTACTGGGCTGGGCCCAAATGGGCACGGGGGATTTGACCGCGGCGGAAGCCAACTTAAAAAAAGCCTTGGAACTTTCACCCTCTTTGGCGGCAGCCCATTTTAACTTGGGAAAACTCTTTGAACAGCAGGGATTGATGAATAAGGCTTCGGAGGAATACCAGTCCGCTTACGATTTGGACCCCAATGGCTCCATTGGCCGCAGTGCCGCGGAGCGTTATAACGCCTTAATGAAAACCCAATGAAACTCCCCTTTTCTCTGAAGGTTTTGATCGGCTTGATCCTTTTGGGACAGCTTGTTTTTTTGATGGCCAGCCCCCGTTACACCGCCCCTTCCTACGAAGGGCGGATTTACGCGACCATCGGGGTGGAACTCATCGGCAATAGCGATTTGCACAAGCTGAATGAAGCAGCCCATTTTTTTGGGCAAACCATTATCGGCTGGACGAAGTTCCCGAATTTCGTCAAAAACCTGCGCGAGAAGGCGGGGTTATCGGCGGATGCCGATTTTTCTGCCCATATGCAGGAACGGCAGAACATTGTGTTTGCCGTTCACTCCAGTAAACCCGTGGAAGCGACGGACCTTTTTGAGGTTAAAAACTATCTCCAGGGGAAACTCGTTGAATATAACGAGTCCAGCAGCACCGGTTTTATGCTGAGCAATCTGGACTATGAACAACTGGAAACCACCCGGAGCTACGCGTTTGGGGCGGCTGTGGCTTTAGCGCTTTCGGTCCTCATTTGGCTGGGTTTTTGGTACGTCAAACGGGAGGTCTGATCCGTACTGCCAAAACCGCCGCGGCTTTTCTTGCGGATTTGATCGACCTCTTTAAACGTGGCGCGATCCACCCGAACCAATAAGCCTTGGGCCAATTTGGTCCCCTTGGGAACGGTCACGGCTTCTTTGGTAAAATTGAATACCTGGATTTTGACCTCGTCCTCGTCGCCACAATAGTCCTGGTCAATAACCCCAATGCCATGGGGCTCGGTCAGGCCGTGTTTGCGTGGCATGGAACTGCGGGCGGCGATCACGAGCGCGTATCCGTCCGGCACTTCTACAATCACATTGGCGGGGATGAGTTCGATGGCCCCCGGCTGGACCGTGACTTCTTTTCGCGATAACAAGTCAAAAGCCACTGCCCCCTCGGTCTCGTATTGGGGGAGCGGCAGGGTCTTGTCGATGCGTTTGATGCGGACTTCCATTTTTATAAATTCGACAGGGCTTCATTCACGTTCAATCGGATGCCCGGACCCATGGTGGTCGTCAGGGTGATGGAGTTGATGTAAGTCCCCTTTACGCCGCTGGGACGGCTTTCACGGATGGCCTTGAGCAGGGCTTTTAAGTTGTTCAAAAGCTCGTCTTCCTTAAAGGAGACTTTCCCAAAAACAACGTGCACGTTCCCCTCCTTGTCGTTGCGGTATTCCACGCGGCCGCGCTTAAATTCTTCAATGGTCTTTTTAATGTCCGTGGTGACCGTGCCGGATTTGGGGTTGGGCATCAGGCCTTTTTGCCCCAGTGTTTTGGCCACTTTACCCAAATGCTTCATCACGTCGGGGGAGGCGATGATGATGTCGTAGTTGACCTTGCCTTTTTCGAACTCCCCGATCAAGTCCTCCAGCCCCGCATTGGTGGCACCGGCTTCTTTGGCGATTTTGACTTTGTCATCCGATACGATGGCCGCTATTTTATAGTTTTTCCCCGTTCCGTGCGGCAGGACAATGGTGGCCCGCAGGTTTTGGTCGTCCTTTTTGGGGTCCAAGTTTAAATTCAAATGCAGTTCGGCGGTGGCATCGAACTTGACGGTACTGGTTTCCTTAAGAAGCTTAACGGCTTCACTTAAAGAAAAACTGTTTTTCCCCTGGAGTTTTTCCCGGGCGGCGCGGTAGTTTTTACTGCGTTTCATGGCGATAAAGTGTTGCGTGGTGTTAGCGGCTTTCGGGGCCTCCCACTGTTTTAAATTACAAGATTAATTTTCGATGGTGACGCCCATGCTACGGGCGGTGCCGGCAATGATTTTCATGGCAGCTTCCACATCGTTGGCGTTCAAGTCTTTCATCTTGGTCTCCGCGATTTCCCTGAGTTTTGCTCTGGGCAAAACGCCTACTTTTTCCTTATGGGGAACGCCGCTGCCTTTTTTGAGCTTGATGGCTTTTTTGATGAGTTCGGCGGCCGGAGGGGTTTTGGTGATAAAGGTGAAACTGCGGTCTTCGTACACCGTGATTTCCACCGGAATGATGTCCCCTCCTATTTCACGGGTCTTTTCATTGAATTTGCTGCAGAAATCCTGAATGTTCAAGCCATGTTGGCCCAATGCGGGACCGACTGGTGGGGCGGGATTGGCCTGTCCGGCGGGGATTTGCAGTTTGATGATGGTCTTTACTTTTTTAGCCACGGTTGGTAAAAGTTAAGGATTAAGAATTAGGAATTGGCTACTAGGGTTTGGATCATGGTTTTGATGAGGTCGAAGCCGTCTCCGTTTTTTTGAAACTGAAAGCCATAGAGGTTGTCTTGCACCTGGACCAGCAGGAAGGAGTCTTCCGGGGCATTCAGGTCGTTGAAGTAAAAACTGCTGTGTCCGAATTCGTTGGTTTCATTGAGACTTTCGGTGGCGTCTATCTGGTCACTCAGCGCCAGCTTGACCGCCAGGTAGGTCAGCGGTCCTTGGCCCTTTGGACCGTGAAGTTCATACAGGACAATGGGAGATTCCCCTTCTTTTTGGAGGTGACTGCGGTAAATCCGCACATCGGTCAACGCGGTCAAGTCCACTTTCTCAAAGAGCTGGGTAGTCCGGTTGCGCTGGAGGATTTGGTAATCGAGTGTCGCAGGGGATGTCTCAATGAGCTTTTGAGCCAAATTGGGATCTTGAACGGTTTCAACTGCGTCACTGGCCGCGGCGGGACTGAAGGACGGCCATTGTGAGACATTGAGTGCAAAATCAACGCCCGCCAAGACGAATATGAGGATACCAATGGCGATGGCGATAGGAGTTTTGTTCATGTTCCGCGCTATTTCTTTTTGACCTGTGTGAAGTCTAGTTCAATGGGGGTTTCGCGGTCGAAAATGGAAACCAGCACTTTGACCTTGCCCTTTTCCGGATCCACCTTATCCACAATGCCGTCGTAATTGGCAAAGGGGCCGCTGGTGATGGCCACGTGTTCGCCGGTTTTGAACTCGATTCGGAACTTGGGTTCGCCCACGCCTGTGCGCTTTTCAATGATGCCAAATTCTTCCGGCGTGACGGGGACGGGAATGTTGCCTGATCCCACGAACCCCGTGACATTGGGCGTGTTGCGCACCACGTACCACGAGTCGTCCGTCACGATCATTTCCACCAGCACATATCCGGGGAAGATGCGCCTTTTTTCCTGCGTGGGCTCCCCGCGTTTGATGATGATCTGCCCCTCCTTGGGCACTTTGATATCAAAGATGTAGTCCTGCATGTTGAGGGCTTCGATACGCTGGCGCAAGGCCTTTTCCACCGCGTCCTCGTAACCGGAATAGGTATGCAATACGTACCAGTGACGTCCGGTCCCTTTGGCTTGCTTCCCCTGGGACGTTCCCCATTTGGGATGTTCTTCCTTTGACATTTTGTTCCGAATATTTTTCGCCATAAATTAAAGCGCTAATAGGGCTTTGTATCCCACGGCGAGCAATTCATCCATCACGCCCAATAATGCCGCGCTGATGACCATAAAAATGAAGACAATGGTGGTGATACGC
>JAZDJE010000132.1:0-6000 GCA_043804325.1 Candidatus Peregrinibacteria bacterium | reverse complement strand
TGTCTTCGCTTCCCGGGGCCGCCATTACGGCGGTTAAGATCAATGGCATTACTCATGAGTACAGCACCATTCCGGGCGTCCAAGACAGCGTTTTAGACATTATTTTGAATTTGAAGCAACTACACGTTAAAAAGCATTCCAAGGATCCCGAAGTCATTAAATTATCGGCCAAAAAAGAGGGGACAGTTGTGGCAAAGCATATTGAGCATTCCAGCGATATTGAGATCCTGAATCCCGATTTGGAAATTACCACTTTAACCAAAAAAGGCGCCAAATTCGACATGGAATTGACCATTGAAAAAGGCGTTGGGTATCGTCCCGTTGGCTCCAATAAGCACAAGGATAAGGATATTGGTGTGATTTTGGTGGATGCCATTTATAGCCCCGTGGTCAAAGTTCGTTACGACGTTACCAGTACCCGCGTGGGCCAGATGACGGATTTGGACAAACTCACCATTGAGATTGAAACCAATGGCTCCATCACGCCGGAGGATTCCCTTAAATTCTCCGCTAACGTTTTAAAGTCCTATTTTGAACTGTTCCTGGTAGAGGGAGAAGAGGTGGAACCGGATTTCAGCAGTGACTTCCAGAGCGTGAAGGAAAAAGAAATTGAAGAAGAACAGGAGGAATCCAAGAAGGAAACCTATACGCCCATTGAGATTCTCAATTTTTCTCCGCGCACGCTTAACGCCCTGATCAATGCGGGTATTGGCTCCATTGAGCAATTGGTTAAGTGCACCCCCAGTCAAATGGGCAATTTCCGCGGCTTTGGTAAGAAAGCTATGTCCGAAGTGATCGATGCCCTGAATGCACGCGGATTGCATTTAGTTGACGATAATACTTCATTTTAATTTTTTATTCATGCGTCATCGTGTTAAGACAGAACGGCTCAATCGCAACCCAGCGCATTTAAATGCCCTGCTTCGCAATATGGCTACATCATTAATTTTGTACGAAAAGATCAAAACGACAGAAGCCAGGGCCAAATTGGTGCGGGTTGTTGTAGAAAAGGCCATCACTATGGTCAAAAAGAAGGACTTATCCTCAGCCATGCGTGAATTGAATCAGTTTTTTCCGGATAAAAACGCTTCTAAAAAGCTCACACGTGAGTTAAAAGACCGTTATAAAGACCGTCCATCCGGTTTTACACGTGTGGTGAAACTGGGGTTTCGCACCGGGGACGCGGCTCCTGTAGTCCAACTCGAACTCGTATAACCGGATTAAGTAATATCAATTATGTTCAAGACTTATACACCGAAGGCAGACAAAAAGGAAGACAAGAAGTGGTATTTTGTGGATGCCGATGGTAAGACGCTAGGGCATTTGGCTACGGTTATTGCCGTTACTTTACGTGGAAAGAACAAGACCACCTTTGCCCCCCATTTGGATAAGGGGGATTATGTGGTGGTGACCCATGCGGATAAGATTAAATTGACCGGTTCCAAAGAGTCACAAAAGGAGTATATTCACCATACCGGTTACTTGGGGCATTTGCGTCGCCAGCCGATTGTCAGGGTTCGCCAGGAAAATCCAACCCGTATTTTACAGGAGGCCGTTGCCGGCATGATTCCACGCAATCGGCTTAAAAAAGGTATTTTGGCCAAACTTTTCATTTATGCGGGCGCAGAACATCCGCATGGAGGCCAAAATCCTGAGCCTCTCCCTTTATCCGTTAAGCATTAATCATTAAGATTTATGTCCGTATCTACTGAGGAAAAAACTATCGAAAAATCCAATAAAATCGTGCAGCGTACGGGGCGCTATTTTTACGCCGATGGGAAACGCAAGACTTCGATCGCTAAGGTCCGTTTGTATGAAAAGGGGAGCGGAGATGTTGTCATCAATAACCGCTCGTTAGATGATTATTTTTTTGGCACGCTTATCGGCAACGTATTGTGGCCGCTCAAGCTCACCAACATGGAAAAAGCCTTTGATATTATCGTTAAGGTGATTGGGGGCGGCCCTAATTCACAGGCCGACGCGGTTCGCCATGGTGTTGCCAAGGCATTGACTGTGTTTGACCCCAATTTACGCGCCGTGCTTAAAAAAGCCGGTTTGCTTAGCCGGGATGCGCGCATTAAGGAACGCAAAAAATTCGGCCTTAAGCGCGCTCGTCGGGCTCCACAATGGGCGAAACGCTAAAGCGGTTAGAGTCTTAACTCATACCATTTCTCGTCGTTTTTTTGGAGGTAGGCCGTTTTATTTTCCGCGTCGTAAGCCATACGGGTGGCCAGAAAGTCGAATTTGACGGTGAGGGTGACTTGGCGGCCGTTTTCCGGGGTGTAGGTTAGGATATCGGTGCGGTTTGTTTCGGGATTGGCGGTGAAGTAGAGCAACGTGCCCTCGTCTATCCAGGCGCCGTACGCAAGATCAGCTGAGATTTGCGTTGAGGTGAGTTTTTGGTCTTGCGTATGGATTTGGTACAGGCTTCCGTTTTCATCGCTCATCACTAGCCATTGTCCGTTGGGAGACAGTTGGATGGTTCTGGGGATAAAGTTGAGTTCCTGTTTTTTGCGGGCGCCTTGCGCGACGTTGATGAAGTACAGGTTGTGGCCCTGATGGGCGACAAGGGTTGTCTGGTCCGTTGACCAGAGGAAATTGAGCGGCGGTTTGATGTTTGTTAGCGCCGTGACGAGTTGCGTGCCAGTGGGACTCCATATTTTGACGCGCTCGTCGGCGCTATCCAGGTAAATGAGCCTGCTTTCATCCGCGTTCCACGTGGAGGCGAGCACTTGGTTTATTGGGGTTATGGGGATGGCCCGTTTTGGTTTTTCCTTTGTATGGGGGACCGTGTCGGTCGGCTCTAATGTGTAAACGCGCCTTAGGTCCACTTCAATGGTGTTTACCTCTCCTCTTTTGATCACAATGTCTTGGGTCATGGTGGCGTATTTGGCCTTTTGGATCAAAAGTCGGTGCAGGCCGCTTTGGAGCTTTGTGGTGCAAGGGTCAAAGTGGCAGGGCAGCTCTTGGCCTTCGATGAACGCGCGGTAGTTTTCAATACCGGTTTTTAGCTCTAACGTGCCTTTATTTAGCGGAAAGAACCACACGTACACGCCAATGGCGAGCAGGATGGAGATCAGAAAAACAATGCTGTTTTTGGTTTTTTGCGCCATTAAAAAATGTTTTCTAAATGGATAATTTTTGGCTTGTCGCCTTCGTATTCGATCGCAATCACGTCGATGCGGTAATTTTCAGTTTCGATTTTTTTCATGGCCAGCCAGGTTTGGGCGGTGGTGAAAATTTTGCGAATTTTTTGCGGGTTGACCGCTTCTTCCGGGTAGCCAAAGCCGTGTCCATGGCGGGTTTTGACCTCTATGAAAACGTATTGCCCTTCCGGCGACTTCGCGATGATGTCGATCTCACCGGAGCGCTTGTGAAAGTTGGTTTCCAGGATTTGGTACCCCTTGTTTTTTAAGAGCTCGATCGCGATTTTTTCGCCTTGTTTCCCAAAAGACTGTTTGTTCATTTATACAAATAAATTCAATGTAAAGCTGGCGGCGACGGGGATGATCAGGTTGTCGTCAATTTCAAAGTCGAATAACTTGATGTGTGGCATTTCCAGGACCATAGCCAGGCAGCAGGCGGATACGGCGGCCAGAGCGTTGGGCACAAAGTAATAGGCAATGGGCAGCGTTGTCAGGATCCCTAAAATGGTCCCTTCGAAAAATTTGTCCGGGTTTAGGCGTGTTTTAATGCGGCCAAAGTGGCGCCCCACCAGGTTGCTGACCGCGTCCCCCGTGCTTAAGATCAAAATGCCGGCGTAGGCAATGGATTTTTCGAATAAAAATAAGCATAGGAAAGCGCCGAGAGTAAAAAATAGGATTCCGCGCCCCGGAAAATTTTTCATATGATGGTCCCGCTCAAAGAACCGCAGCACGTAGGCTATGGGAGAAAGGCGTTGGTGTTTGATCATGTAGGAGGCGCCCGCTCCAATGATCACCATGGTCCCCAGCAACGGGAGGGTTAAAATACCTTTTTGGTAAAGTATTACCAGCAATGGTCCGTAAAGGAAATGCAGGATTTGCCGTCGGATTTCGAGGGAGTGGATCATATGGCTTATTTGTGTCCGATCTTTGATTATGATACCTTAAATATACTCGTTTTTCCATCCAGAAACCTTAAATTAAAGCCTATGGACACCTTCCTTTATTTGTATGATCAATATCAAAACACCTTCCACTTTGTCGCGGTGTTGGCAGCCACTTTTGTATTGGCCCAACTGGTTTTATTCGTTTTCCAAACGGTGCTTGCCGGTTTGGCCCGCAGGACTGCGACGACGTTCGATGACGGGTTAATTTCCATCATCAAACGCCCCGTGTATTGGTCCATTATTGTGGGCGGTCTTTATTTTGCCTTGTTGCAAATTGATGTTTTGGCGGATTATCAGGGGATTTTATTAGTCGTCACGAAGCTTTTTTTGGTTGTTTTATTGGTGATTTTGGGGACGGGCCTGAGCAATATGTCACTTGGTTGGATTGAACATCGCGGTAAAATGAGCAAGCGCCAGGCCGCCTTTGTGAACACCATACGCAAACTGGTCAATGCCGTGATTTACTTTATGGGTCTGATTTTTATTTTGCAGCTCTTTGGATTGGCCATTAGCCCGCTCATTGCCAGCTTGGGGATTGGCGGTTTGGTTATCGGTTTGGCGCTTCAATCCACGCTTTCCAATTATTTTTCCGGGCTTTATGTGGCGGCGGAAGGCTTCATCCAGCCGGATGACTTTATTGAGCTCGACAATGGCCTGAAGGGGTCTGTGGTCCAAATTGGCTGGCGCAATACCATCCTTCGCCAGTGGAACAACAACTTGGTCATGATCCCCAATTCCAAGCTCGCGGACAGCGTGATCACCAATTACAACGAACCGGAAAACAAGATGGATTTCGTTGTTTGTGTGGGGGTGGGGTATAACACGGATTTGAAAAAGGCGGAGCGGACCGCTTTGCAGGTGGGACGTGAACTTCAAAAGAACAACAAGTTTGGGGTGGCCAGTTACAAGCCAGCCGTGCGTTTTTATGAATTTGCGGATTCCAACATCAATATGAAGTTGGTTTTACAGGCCAAAGACTATGGGTCCCATTTTGAAATGTCCCATGAGGCCATTAAGGGCTTAAAAGAGGCTTTTGATAAGGCTAAAGTTAACATTTCCTTCCCCGTGCGCACCGTTCAATTGGTCAATCCGGAATTTTTAAGTCCTAAGCCGGCTCTGGCCGCTCGGCCTGCTTTGTCCGTTGTTAAAAAGAAGGCTAAGCTTAAAAAACCTGTTAAGTCCGTTAAAAAAGCCAAGAAGGTTAAAAAATAAGCCATGATTTTTTTTCGCGAACAGATTGAAGCCAGGGAAAAAGAGATTTTGGCTCCCTATGCTGCTTTTAGCGTCGATTCACGGGGGCGCGAGCATCCGGAGTCGGAAGACCCGTATCGCACGTGTTTTCAGCGCGATCGGGACCGCGTGATCCACAGCAAGGCATTCCGGCGCTTGCGGGGTAAGACCCAGGTGCTCGTTGCCGGTTTTGGGGACCATTACCGTTCGCGCTTGGCCCATTCCATGGAGGTGGCCCAGATCGCCCGTGCCATTTGCCGTTCGTTGGGCTTGAACGAGGACTTGGCAGAAGCCGTTTCTTTGGCCCATGACCTAGGCCATGCCCCTTTTGGCCATGCGGGCCAGGATGAGATGAACGCTATCCTACAGGAATATGGCAGCCGCTTTGAGCACAATGAGCAAAGCCGCCGTATTGTCGAGCTTCTGGAGCATAAAAGCCCGGATTACCCCGGTTTGAACCTGAGTTTTGAGGTGCGGGACGGTTTGATCAAACACCGCACGTTTTACGACAATCCTCCGGTCACCGATACGTTGATGCCTTCACTGGAAGCCCAAGTGGCGAATGCCGCGGATGAGATCGCTTACCTGAACCACGATATTGATGATGGGCTGCGCTCCGGGGTGTTGACCTTAGAGGCGTTTGACGGGTTAAAGCTGTGGGAGTCCGCCAAGGCGAACGT
>JAZDJE010000131.1:0-2870 GCA_043804325.1 Candidatus Peregrinibacteria bacterium | reverse complement strand
GTTGCAGAAGATCGCGAATGCGGTGCGCATCGATCTGCGTATTAGCAGCGGGTCGGGCACGGTGATAAGCCAAGACGGCCTAGTGCTCACCAACAACCACGTGATTTTTGACGAAGTCAAACAACGCCCCCTGGATGCATTTGAGGTCTGCGTGACCTTCGAAATGGAAAAAGAACCCCTTTGCCAATATACCGCCAAACTAGTGGCATATGACAAAGAGCTCGACTTGGCGATTTTAAAAATGAATCCAACGGACGTCTTTGGCGAAGCGTTGCCCGCGCTCAAAACCATCGATTACAGCCAACCTGCAACCCCCAAAGAGGAGCACATGGTACAAGTCATTGGTTACCCGGCTAGCGGCGGCGAAACCATTACCATCAATAAAGGGCAAATCAGCGGTTTTGACACGTTCAACGGTTACAAATACTTCAAAACCGACACCGATTTTGACCACGGCAGTTCCGGCGGCACGGTGCTGGATGAAAACGGCAATTTTATTGGCGTGCCCACCTACATCCGCAGTTACGCGGAAAACGTGGGGTACTTTTTGGACCTGCGCCAAGCCCTGCCCTGGATCCAGGAAAACCTAAACCATGAACCGGCGGAAAACGCCATCCAGGAAGCGCAGCTCATCAAGGAAATGGCCCGCTTTATGGAAGCCAACAAAACGCTGGCCTACCAAACCACGCAGTACCCCTATTTTAAAATCACTTTGGGTGAAGATTGGCACTTTTTCCGCATGGACGAAGACCATTTTTTTGCCGGCCAAAAGAACGTGCAGGACGGCGTGGGGGTCAACATTCAGGTGGAACGCTACCCTTTCGCCATAGACGAAGGCTATTTGGCCAAACTGGACGAGGAATTCATCCGTACCCGTGACCGTTTTCCCGACTTTAAAAAAGAAGCGGTCAAATTTGCCGGATACGACGGGACGCGGATCACGTACACCAGTTACAATCAAAGGAACACTATTTTTTACATCCCCTACGGTTACGCGTTAGTGGGCATTTCCTACGCCATCAACTTGGACAAAGAGGAAAATCAAACCAAAGCCCTCACCCCTGTGCTCAATTCCATCGAGTTCACAAGCCCTCCGGAAGAAGAACCCAATTTAACCGAAAGCATTGAATACCAAACCCCCGCTTTCCGCATCCGCACGGCGGACGATTTCCGCATCCAAAAGCCCCTGGGCAGCAATGCCGGTGACGAGCTGGTCCACGGCACACAAGCGGGCAATTACGAAGGTGAATTCAACGTGTACTATAGCTTCGTCCCCAAAGACGCACGCCAACTGAGCGGCCAGGAAAAACTGGAAGAGGAAACCAAAAGCCTGGCCCAACAAGACCTGAAACTGGTGTATAAAAAAGACGACGTGGTCATGGACGGCCTAAAGGGGTACCTCTATACCTTTGAATACGAAGGCGATTTATACCAGCAAGCCCGCAAGCGACTGGTCATGAAACTGGATCGGGGGGAATACGAATTCAGCATAGAATATGACGATTTGAGCGGTACGTTCGACGCCAATTTGCCCACCCTCCGCAAAATCCTTAATTCCTTTGAGTATTTGGGAGAAGCGGGTGAGGGAAAAGGGCAACGCGAATTCGGTGCGCTGGGGCAAATCTTCACAGACATCCAGCACCACCGCTTTGCCACGGCCATCAGCGAACTGGCGGACAAGGGAATAGTGGAAGGATACGAAGACAAACGCTTCCACCCGGAACTTTTTGCCCGCCAGGCCGACGCGCTCAAAGCCATTTTGGAAAGCAAAAACAAGCTGGAAAAAGAACGCGGACTGGGCAACGAAGTCAACTTTGACGACTTCCAAACCCATGGGCGCAACCCCCAATGGTTCGACGGTTACCTGGCCTACGCCATGGAAAACGGCGTGCTGGAACCGGAAGAATTTAGCCCTTACGTGGGCATCACCCTGGGCCAGGCCCTCAAATGGCTCACCGCCGCCTACGAAATGCCCGTATGGGAAGGGCAAACCCGCACCCCGTACAAACGCTACATGGACAAGGGCTACGAGCTGGGATTAATCCCCCAGGGGATGGGCGACGAGGATACCAAACTCACCCGCGCCGAACTTTGCCACCTGGTCAGCACCGTGTATAATCAGGCCAAATGAAAAAGGCCTTAATCTACCTCAAAATCCTCCAAATCCTTGTCGACGCGATCCTGATCCTCGTCGCCTTCGCGCTAGCCTATTTTTTACGCATCGGCTTCTTCTTTTCCACGGACTTCCCGTTCGACAAATACTTCCAAATCGCGCTTGTCACCGCGCCCATCACCATTTTATTCATGTTCTTCGCCCGGACGTACAAACTGACCCAGCGCGTGCTCACCCTGCGGCATATCCAACGGGTCGGGTTTGTAAGCATCATGAACGTAGCCACCTTTATAGTGCTTTACTATTTCACTTACCGGAATTTCTTTTCCCGCCTGATCCTGGTCTATCTGTTCGTGCTGACTTTCCTTTTGATCTACGGATGGCACGTGGTGTTCCGCTGGATCCTGCAAACCATGTCCTCGAGGGAAATCGGGGTCTACCGCACGTTGATCATCGGCGCCAACAGGCCGGCGGAAGAAATCGTCAAAAAACTGATCGAAACCAAATCCCATATTAAACCCGTCGCCATTATCAACGCCCACGGAGGAGGTAAAACCATCATCGCGGGAATCCCGGTCGTGGGAAAATTAAACGTACTGGAAAAAGTAATAGCGGACATGGCCATTGACCACATCATCCAAACCGACCACCTGGAGCAAACGGTGAATATCTTGAACTACGCCCTGGACAACAAAATTGGGTACTCCATGCCCTCCACCCTACTGGGAGTAGTCCAGGCCGAACAAATTTTAGAGGA
>JAZDJE010000130.1:0-23265 GCA_043804325.1 Candidatus Peregrinibacteria bacterium | reverse complement strand
AGAGCATTTACCTTCTGATAGAGATAATTTAGCTCTGAAATATGGACCTGACTCAAATCATGCGCGACGTGATCCTGGCCGAATCCCCGGACTTGCACCTGCAAACGGGGCAGAGGCCCATGATACGCCAAAGATCCGGCGAGCTGGTCCCGTTAACCCAGTATAACCCCCTGACGGCGGAAGAGGTAAAAGCTGCCATTGACGAGATCACCAGCGACGACCAAAAGGCCAGTTTCGCCAAGAACCGGGAGCTGGACTTTTCCTACCACGTGGGCGACATCAGCCGCTTCCGCGTGAACATTTTTGAAGAACGCCATGGCCCCGCCATCGCATTCCGCGTCATTTCGGAAAAAATCCCGACCTTCACGGAGATCGGCCTGAACCAGATAGCCGAGAAGCTCGCCAATTTGCCGCGCGGATTGGTGCTGGTGACCGGGACCACAGGGATGGGGAAAAGCACCACGCTGGCCTCCATCATCAACTACATCAATCTCAATCACCAGAAACACATCATCACCATAGAAGACCCCATAGAATTCATTTATCCGCAGGGCAAGGCGCTGATCACCCAACGCGAGGTAAATGTGCACACGCATAGCTTTGCGAACGCCATCCGCGCGGCCCTTCGCCAGGACCCGGACGTGGTCATGGTGGGGGAAATGCGCGACCTGGAAACCATCGCCGCCGCCATTACGCTGGCGGAAACCGGCCACCTGGTGTTCTCCACCTTGCATACTTCCGATGCCGCCCAGACCATCGACCGCATTATCGACGTGTTTCCCCCTTACCAACAGCAGCAGATCCGGGCGCAGTTGGCGGGGACCTTAAAGGGCGTTTTGTCCCAAGTGCTCCTGCCCCGGGCGGATAACCAGGGACGCATAGCCGCCCGTGAAATCATGCTGGTGAACGACGCCATTAGAAATTGCATTGCCAAAGGCCAGACCCATCAGATTTACTCCATGATCCAGATCGCCGGACAAGAGGGAATGATGCTCATGGATCAGCATTTGCTGGAGCTGGCGGAAAAAGGCTTAGTGACGCCGGAAGAAGCGCTGTCTAAAGCACACGACCCGGATTCCATGCAGGGGAAACTGGGCTAATCATTACCTATGCCGCAAAACAACCAAAGGACACCAGAGGGGATCACGGCCGTGGAAGCGCTCCTAAAAGTCGCGGAAGAAAAAACCTTCCAGGCGGGGGATTATATCTTTAAAGAAGGTCAGGAAGACAAAAACCTATACCTGATTTTAAACGGGGAAGTGGAGGTCAGCATCCAGGCGGCCGATGGCAGCGAAAAAATTGTGGGATACGTCCGTCCGGGAGAACTCCTGGGCGAAGGCGTGCTTTCCGGAAAAATCCTGAAACCCACTTCTGCCCGGGTCGTCCAGAAATTGACCGTCATGGTCCTGTCGCTGGAAAACTTCAAAAAACTCACAGAGGAAAACCCCAAGGGCACCATCCAGTTCTTGCTGAACGTGTTGGGCGTGGTCAACGGCCGTCTGAACCAGAGCAACATCAGGCTGATGGCGTTATTTGACATGAGTCATATGATGCAGGAGCACAAGGACGACTTAAGGGCCATGAGCTCGAACTTCATCCAGCAGGTTTCGGGATTGGTGGAGGCCACCGATGGGCTGTTATTGCTTAAAAATCCGTTTAACCAAACCTACCGTACCATCCATTCCACCCGGGCGGACCTGAATGAGAACACGGTTCAAAGCGTGGGGTTGGCCCAGTCGCGATGCGTCACGAGTGAAATGGGGCATTTGCTGGTGGTCAACTTAAAGGACTTGGGGGCAGTGGTCCTGATGCGCTCCATGGACAAAAAGCCCTTTGAATTGGACCACCTTCGCTTGGTCCAGCTCATTGCCGAACAGGCCGCCAGCACCATTGATGAAGCTTCCCGCAAGGCGGCGGAAAAGGCTAGAAACATCCTCCATCAAAAGCGATACGAATTGTAAACCATGGACGAAAAAAACATCCCCGCATCGGACATTGAGCGAAGTAAACAGCTCGCCGCCATAAGTTACCTGTGGATTTTTAGCTTCATCATCCTGCTCGCCCGGCGCGATAGCCCCTTTGTGCAATTGCACGCCCGCCAGGGGCTGATCCTTTTTGTGCTGTCCATTGTCCTCTGGCCCTGGGAAATCACCCGCTATGCGGAGATATTAATCCTCGCCTTAATGGTGCTGGGTTTTATTCAGGCGGCTTTGGGACGCGTGTATCGCATCCCCGTGATCGGAGACATCGCCGAAGGCAAGTTCACGTGGGGCCACGTCCGCAAGGGCTGGCATATCGCCAAGCACACCGCCATTCGCCTGGTAAAACCGGAACACGTCACTCCCGTTTTCCGCGAAGAAGCTAAACGCCAACACGAACAGGAAATGCAGCAAAAGCAAGGCACTTTCAGTGCGGAAGAAAAACTGGTGGAGCGTGAAGAAAAGAAACTGTCTTCCCTGTTCCATCGCGTCGAAGAGGACGAAAAAAAACTGCATGAACTGGAAGAAGAGGTCCATGGGTTAAAAACATCTCGTTGATAAAAACAAAATCGGTTCCCGGATTTTATTGACCCTTTTTAGGCGAACCTATAAAATGAACGAGAAAATAAACGATTTTATGAAGTACAAGCGCATCATGCTGAAGATCTCCGGCGAAGTCCTTGGGAACAAGAAGGGCGACGGCATTGATTTAAAGGCGCTCAATAAAATCGCGCACGAAATCGTCCAGGTCAGCCAAAAACAAGTGCAAATTGCGGTGGTCGTAGGCGGAGGGAATATTTGGCGGTACCGGGATACCAAAGACGCCGGCATTGAACGCACGACGTCAGACTACATGGGCATGATGGGGACCATCATGAATGGGGTGGCGCTTCAAAGCGCCATTGAAAAGCTCGGAGTTCACTCCCGCGTGGCTACCGCACTGGACTTGCCTCAAATCGCTGAACCCTACATCCGTCGCCGGGCTCTGCGTCACTTGGAAAAGGGACGGGTGGTCATTTGTGCGGGAGGCACGGGAAATCCTTACTTCACAACAGACACCGCCGCCGCCTTGCGCGCCGTGGAACTGAATTGCGACATCATTTTAAAGGCCACGAAGGTGGACGGCGTATACACCGCCGATCCGGAAAAAAACAAAAAGGCCAAATTGTATAAGACCATTAATTACGACGAAGCTATCGAAAAGAACCTGCAGGTCATGGACCAGACAGCCTTCTCCTTATGCCGGGAAAGCAAAATGAAGATCTTGGTCTTCAACATGCACAAAAAAGACGCCATTTTGCACGCGGCCACGGGTAAAACAATAGGAACTCTCGTATCTTAAAGAAAATTTAAAATTTAAAATTCGATAAGGTATGCCTCAACAAATTCTCAATACGGCCGTTGAAAGATTCAGCGACGCCGTAACCCATTTGCGCGGCGAATACGCCAAGCTCCAAACCGGTCGCGCCAGCACCGCTTTGGTGGAAAACTTAATGGTGGATAGCTATGGCAGTAAAATGCCTTTAAAAGGATTGGCCAGCATTTCCATTCCGGAGCCCACGCAAATTGCCATCCAGCCGTGGAACCGGGACCAGATCACTCAAATCGAAAAAGCCATCCGGGAGTCGAACTTGGGCCTGAATCCGCGAAACGACGGCGTAGTGATCCGCTTGATGTTGCCGCCGCTGATCGAAGAACGCCGTAAGGAATTGGTCAAAGTGGTGCATAAAGATGCCGAAGAGGCCAAGATCTCCATCCGCAACGCCCGCCACGAAGCTATGGCGGAACTCAAAGCGATGGAAAAGGAAAAGCAAATCAGTGAAGACGAGCTGGCGACCAGGGAAAAAAGACTTCAGGAAAAAGTGGATGAGTTCAACAGGCAAATCGATGAAATCGCCAAAAAGAAGGAAAGCGACGTTATGACCGTTTAATTTTTTATCATGATCATTGTTACCATAATCGCGTTCATCGTTATTTTTTCCGTGATTGTCCTCATCCACGAGTGGGGGCATTTCACCATGGCGCGCCGGGCGGGCATTCAGGTGGAGGAATTCGGCATCGGGTTTCCCCCGCGGGCCAAGATATTTTACCGGGACAAAAAGGGGACGGCGTATTCCATCAACTGGATCCCCATGGGGGGCTTTGTGCGGTTGCATGGGGAAGATAGTCTGGACCCGAAAATGCTCAGGGACAAAAAGAGTTTTATTGGTAAAAGCCTGTGGCAGCGAACGGCGGTCATTGTGGCGGGTGTGGCCATGAATTTCGTATTGGCCTGGGCGCTCATCACCGTTGGTTTTACCGTGGGCATGCGGCCGTTTTTAGTGACCCGGGAAGACGTGGAGCAGGCCATTGAAAGCGGCATCGCTCAAACCAAGCCAATCCTATATATCCACGAAGTCATGGAAGGGTCACCGGCCGCACAAGCCGGCCTAGAGGCTCAGGACATTATTTTGGAAATCAACCAAAAAATGGTCCCCACCGCCGAAGAGTTTTTGCAGACCGTGGAAAAAAACAAGGCCAATCACTTGCTGGTGTTTAGGGAAGGGCAGGAAATGATGTATCAGTTAACCCCAAACCCGGAGGGGCTGTTTGGCATTTCCATATCCGGTGAACGCATGATCACGGAAATACGAGACATCAAATACCCTTTTTATCGGGCGCCGCTGGAAGCCGGAAAGGAAATCGGCCGCTTATCGGTCCTTACCGTTAAAATGATCGGTGACGTGGTCGTAAGCCTGGTCAGTAAGCTCGCCATCCCGGAAGGGATTGCGGGGCCAGTGGGCATTGCTAAAATGACCCACACTTTTGTTCAGCAGGGGTTCATGGCGGTGCTGCAGTTCACGGCGCTCATTTCCGTTTCCCTGGGCGTCATCAACATCATGCCGTTCCCAGCGTTGGATGGCGGGCGGCTTCTGTTTATTATTTTTGAAATCATTTTGCGGCGTCGGCCAAGCCCAAAATGGGAAGGGGTCATCCATACGGTCGGTTTTGGCTTATTGATGCTACTCATTTTGGCGGTCACCTGGAACGACATCTCCAATTTTATGAAATAACATGACAAGCCCTAAAGCCCGTCAACCGAATCTGCTTGGAAAAAATTTTCGGTTCCCATAATATACAGTTCCATCGCGAACAAAAACTCAAACAAATAGCCCCATTGCAATCTCCTGTGAATGTCTTGCAATTCTTTTTGTCTTTTTAAGTGACCACAGCCTGCCATGAACCAAAAGGACCTATGGACCCGCATTATCAAAGAGCTCAGCAAAGAAATTGAGCGTGCCCAAATCCTGACGTGGTTTAAAAACACGGCTATTTTATCGGTAAGCGAAGGGGTTATGACCATAGGCCTGCCCCTGCCGTTCTTTTTGAATTGGCACGCCACGCATTTGGCCAGTGCCACCTTAAAAGCCGCCCAGGCCATGGACCCCACCATCCAGAAAGTCGCTTACGAAATTGACCTGAATTTAGCGGAAACCGATTCACGCGTGATCGATTTAACCGCCCACTTTCCGGAAAAAGCGCCGCGTAAACTTCCGAATAAAGGCGAAGTTAAAATTGCGGAAGGGTTGATATCTAAAATGTTCAACCCCAAGTACACCCTGGAGAACTTCATCGTGGCCCCGGAAAATCGCCTGGCTCACGCCGCGTGTCTCAACGTGGCAAAATACCCAGGGCAGAACTACAATCCGCTTTTCATTTATGGGGGGGTCGGCTTGGGCAAGACTCACTTGCTCCAGGGGACCGGCCAGGAAATTTTACGCAACAACCCCAACAAAATCGTGTTGTACGTCACCAGCGAAATGTTCGTCAACGACGTGGTGCGCTGTATCCAAACGCACAACATGGAAAAACTCCGCGCCAAGTACCGCAAGGTCGATACCCTTTTAATTGACGACATCCAGTTCATGGCCAATAAGGACCGCAGCCAGGAGGAATTCTTCCATACCTTCAATGCCCTGTATGACAACGGCAAACAGATCATCATCAGTTCCGATACTCCGCCCCAGGAACTTCACCTGCTGAGCCCTAGGCTGACCTCCCGCTTCGAGTCGGGCATGATCGTGGACATCAAAATGCCGGACTTCGAAACCCGTCTGGCCATTTTACAGGACTTGTGCCAACGGTCACAGGTCATCATCAACGAGGAAGTCTTGAACTTCATCGCCTACAATGCGGACCGCTCCGTCCGCATGCTGGAAGGGGTTTTAAAGCAGGCCATTGCCAAATACGAACTGGAGAACACCTCGCCCACGGTCCGGATGGTGTCGGAAATCCTCAAGCACAGCAAAAAAGAGATCAAACCGGTCGGTTTCATCCAGAACGACCTCACGCCCCGCACCGCCATCACCATTGATCGCCTCATTGAATACGTGTCGGATTACTTCACCGTCCCCAAGTCCGATGTGGTAGGGGTCTGCCGCGTGCGCGAATGCATGATTCCACGGCAAGTCATCATGTACTTGGCCAAAACGCGCCTTCGCATGTCGTTGGCTAAAATTGGCCAAACCCTGGGCAACCGCAATCACACCACCGTCATGCACGCCGTAAACCGGATGTCCGAACAGCTCAAAAACGATCGCCAGCTCCTGTGTGATATCAATGCGATTGCCAAAGAAGTGGGCATCGCAAACTAGTGTTTGCAAATGCTAGCGGCAGAAAGCTTCAATGAAACTGCCGCAGAAGTTTTTCAATTCCACGCGGACCGCCTCAATGTCTTCAGGGCCAATCCCTTCTTCAATGATGCCATCGTGCATGATTTGGGACGAGCGGTTATAGGTCTTGGCGTCATCCGTCATGTTTTTTTCGATGTGCGCGGAAAGGGTCATTTCCGCTTCGCACTTGTGGCAGGCCACGTCAAACATACAGTCCTGGCCGATAATGTCCGTGATCGCAATATTGTGTGGCAAAATACGCGTAGCGCACTGCGGGCATTCCAGGCTTTGGGAGATCTGGCTGATGATCTCGTGAATATCGTGATGGCTCATGGGTGTTTATTTTTATTTTGGGCAGATAAATCTTACTATTATAGCAAAAACTGCCTTTAAAAGCAAGGATCATCACCCCAAACGCCATGAAAAACACCCTTTATCGGAATACCTTTCCGGCCACAAGGGTAGCCACAGGCCATCCTTTCAAAGACTTGCCGTGAAAAGGAGAGTTCTTCCCCTTGGAAATGAACTGATAGCGGTCCACGGTCTTTGGATGCTCTAAGTCAACGATAGCAATATCTGCCAAAGCCCCCTGAGCCAATCGACCGCTGGAAAGCCCTGCAAAGCGGGCCGGTGCCCAGGTTAAAAGCTCAATCACCCGCTTTAAATCCATTTTTTGGTTGTGATAAAGCTCCGTAAGGGTGGCAGGCACTAACGTTTCAACTCCCGAAAAACCAAAGGCCGCCTTTTTAATGTCGGGATCCTTTTTCTCATGGGGGGCATGGTCGGTGACCAAAAACTCCACCACCCCATCCATAATACCCGTCAGCAGGGCCTGCCGGTCCTGTTCGGTGCGGAGGGGGGGATTGACCTTGGCAAGGGGCCCGTATTCCAGCACCGCCTCCTCCGTCAGGCTGATGTGATGGGCCGTCACGTCACAGGTGATTTTGTCTGTTTTTCGCTTCGCCTCACGCACCAGCTGAATGGACTCTTTGGTGGAAACATGGGTAAAGTGAGCGCGCGCGCCGGTTTTTAAAGCCAAACGGATCCCGCGTTCCACGGCTTGATATTCCTTGGCGTTCGGCTGCCCGGGAATATGCAGTTTTTGATTGATTTTCCCTTCGTTGATAACCCCCTCCGGCGCCATGTGCATCACTTCGGGATGGGTCATGACGATCAAATCGAGTTCCGCCGCCTTTTCATAGGCGCGTTTTAATAATTCCTCGTCATCCACATCGAATCCGTCGTCGCTGATAAACTTAATTCCCAGCTTTGGATACTCGTCGATGAGGGCCAATTGTTGCCCCTGAAGCCCCCGGGTGATGCCGCCCGCCACATGGACGTGGACCAGGGCGGTTGCCTGGATCAGGCGCTGATACTTTTTAATCGATTCCACACAGTCCAGCCGTGGCACGGTATTAGGCATGGTCATCACTGTCGTCACACCGCCAGCGACCGCCGCTTGAGTACCCGTTTCGATGGTTTCCTTGTCGCTTTGCTCCATATCCCGCAAATGCACGTGCAAATCAATGGCGCCGGGAATCACCAGTTTATCGGTAGCGTCAATGACTTCCATATCCTCTGCAGGGGAAAGGTCGCCAAAATCCGCAATGACCTTGTCCTTGATAAGCACGTCGGTCACCTCGTCCCGGCCGGAGGCGGGGTCTAGCACGCGCCCATTTTTAATCAGCACTTTACCCATGGGCTTTTTCGTAGTTTTTAATCAGGGTCTTTAAAACGGCCATGCGCATGTAAAGGCCGTTTTCCACCTCGCGGAAATAGGCCGCTTGAGGCAGCTCGTCCACGTCCGTCGCTATTTCGTCCACGCGGGGCAGGGGATGCATCACGCGCATGGAGGCTTTGCCCTTTTTAACCTTGGCCGCCGTCAGGACATAAACGCCTTTCAGCTTTTCGTACTCGGATTTATCCTTAAATCGCTCCTCCTGGATACGGGTCATGTAAAGCACGTCGATAGCCGGAAGATGTTTAAAAAGGTCCGTATCCTCCATGTAATCCACCTTATTCTTTTTAAGCAGCTCCACATACTCCGTGGGTAGTTTGAGCGCCGCCGGGCTGATGAACAGCATCTTAACGTCATATTGGGCCAAGAGGTACAGAATGGAATGCACCGTGCGCCCGAATTTAAGATCGCCCACAAACGCATACGTCAGCCCATCGATTTTCCCCATTTCACGGTAAAAAGTGAGCATGTCCAAAAGCGCTTGGGTAGGGTGCTGATTGGCCCCATCGCCCGCATTGATAACGGGTTTTTGGGTGAATTGAGCGGCTTTAGCCGTCGCCCCGTCCACCGGCTGGCGGATCACGATGGCGTCGGCCAGTTTGTCATACACGCGAATGCTATCCGCCAACGTTTCCCCCTTTTTCATGGACGTGGTGGCCGCGTCGGACACGCTGATAACATTTCCTCCTAGCCGATAAACCGCGGACTCAAACGACAGTCGCGTACGGGTACTGGACTCCAAAAATACGGTCGCGACCACCTTTCCCGCTAAATCATCGGTCCGCCTCGCCTCACGCAAGGACTCCGCTTCCTGTATCAAAAAATCGACTTCCTGCCGGGACAGGCCAGCCGTAGTCAACAATTGAGTGCATTGCATAATATTGTATTTGAACTTTCTTGAGCATTTTATATGGTTTTTACCATGTTGTAAACTCGATCACATTGCTGTATCGTTCTTTCGTTTTCATTGTTAAATATGTACTTCGCCGATGAAGCTAAAATCAATGTTAAAGCCGGAAATGGCGGCAACGGTTCCACCAGTTTCCGGCGGGAGAAATATGTCCCCAGAGGCGGTCCCGACGGCGGGAACGGCGGCAATGGCGGCAACGTGATTTTTCAGGCTGACCCCAACCTAAATACCCTGGTCAATTTTGTCAGCAAAAAACATTTCAAAGCCGAGCACGGCGAGCCGGGGGCAAAGCGAGACAGGTCTGGTAAAGAGGGTCAAAACCTCATCCTTAAAGTTCCCGTGGGGACGTTGGTATATCAGGGCGTCGATCTCCTGGCCGACCTCACGGAACCCCATCAGCAAGTCATTGTGGTCAGGGGCGGCCTGGGCGGGAAGGGGAATGCCAATTTCAAGTCATCCACTCGTCAGGCGCCGGATTTTGCGGAGCTGGGCGAACCGGGAGAAGAAAAAGAAATCCGGTTGGAGCTCAAGCTCATTGCGGATATCGCCATCATCGGCTATCCCAACGTGGGCAAGTCCACGCTCATTTCCCGCATCAGCAACGCGAAACCTAAAATCGCCGATTACCCGTTTACCACGCTAATCCCCAATCTGGGCGTGGTCCAGGTGGACGGCACCGACTTTGTGGTGGCGGACATCCCTGGCCTCATTGAAGGCGCCCATGCGGGCAAAGGTCTGGGGGACGAATTTTTGCGCCACATTGAACGCACTAAGTTCCTGGTTCATTTGCTGGACATCACCCACGACGGGCTTCGCGACGAATACGAAAAACTCAATCGTGAATTGGCTTTATATAGCGAAGAACTCGCCAAAAAGCCCCAATTGCTCGTCGTCAATAAAATCGACGCCTCAATTCCGGAAATCGTCGACGAAGCCAGGAAAGAGTTTAAAAAAGAAAAACCCCTCATTATTTCCGCCGTCACGGGCGAGGGGATGGATGCCCTGCTGTATCGCCTCAAAGACGAAATCCTCAAATTGCGCAGAGAAGCGCCCGCCATGCCCAAGGCAGAACACAAGGTCTTCCGCCCGCAGGAAAGCATTTCCGACACCAGACATTTTGGAGTGGAAAAAGAGGGGGACGGTTTCCGCGTGACCGGAAAGCGCATCGAGCAAATCGCCGTGATGACCGATATGAGCAAACGTGGCGCCATCATGCGGGTTTTTGACATCCTCAAAAAAATCAGCGCAGACAAAGCGCTCATCCGCCTGGGCGCCAAAGAAGGGGATAAGATCAAGATCGGCCCCCGCGAATTTGAATTTATGATTTTGGACTGATAACATAAATCCATGAAGTTAATCGTTGGCCTTGGCAATCCCGGCAAAGACTATGAAGGGACCCGTCACAACGCAGGCTTTATGGCCGTAGATCACTTAGTCGAGTCATGGGAACTAGACCCCTTCCAACCGTCCGAAAAACACAAAGCTGAAATCACGGAAGGCCAAATTGCGGGCGAAAAGGTCATCCTGGCCAAACCCCAGACTTTCATGAACCTTTCTGGCCAAGCGGTCGCTTCCATTGCGGATTTCTACAAAATTCCGCCCCAAGACGTCATGGTCATTTACGATGAAGCCGATTTGCCGTTTGGCACCTTGCGCGTCTCCAAAGGGGGATCGTCTGCCGGTCACAATGGCGTCAAATCCCTCATGGCCCACGTGGGCGACGCGTTCACGCGCATCCGTTTGGGCATTAAGCCCGTCACACCCTTTCCGGGGGCATTGGAAGATTACGTCCTGGGGCGATTGACCGGGGAAGAGAAAACCCAGCTCAAAGACGTGATCAAAAAAGTGCCTTCAGCCATAAAAACCCTTTTAAAAGAAGGGGCGGAGGAGACGATGCAGCGGTTCAATTGACCTGTTTGTAATAACAGTCCTCACAGTACACAATATAAGGACAGTCTTTGGCGTAAGTGCTTAAAAGCTCTAGGTGGCACTTGTCACATCGTCGTTCATAAAGCTTTCGTTCATTCCGTAAACCCCGCCGACGGTCGCGTCGGCATTCAGGGCAATGTTGTGGGAAAGGCAATTTTTTTTGTTGATAAAACGCTTGCTCCTGCGCAATCACAAGAAATTCCTTTTTGCATTGCCGGCAATGATGGGTTTGTCCTTTCTTCATAAGGTTAATCAAAATGTTTCCAGTAACAGTCCAAACAGTAAACCTTGTAAGGGCTGTTGGCAGGGTAGGTGGTAATGAGAGTGCCATGGCACGAATCGCACGTCCGTTTATACACAGTACGGTCATTCCTCAATTGATAGCGCTGGTTCGATCGGCATTCCGGGCAATAAATCGGATAGTGGATATCATGTGCTTTATAAAATTCAATTTCCATATCCGCCAACTGAAAATCGGCCTGGCACAAAGAGCATTGCCGTTTTAACTGGGTATCGGGGGCCTTCACAGACGGTTCACCCAAAGGCTTATGAATTAAATCGTAAAACGTATAAATATCGTTTTTTTGCAGCTCTCTTTTGATTTGTTTCGTCATATTCCGGTAATAGTCTTCGCCGACTTTTTGATTCAAAATGTAATACCCATCGTCTTTATTCTTTAAGTATTGGCAGCCAAACAGATTTTTAGATTCAAAACAGCTGGTGCAGTACTGGCTGTCTTTTAAATTCCCGCACCAATACAGGTGTTTGCAGTTGAATAAATAGTGGGAATAAGCCACGTCATAACACAGGTCCATTCCGGTAGGGATAGGACCGCAATCCCAACTGTCCCGGGTGCCCATATCCAGATTCGCCTGCATGATATAGCCGCTGTCTTCCGTATGGCGCGTGTCAAAACACCGATAGCAATTCTTACTGTGGTAAATATAATCGCCGCTGCAGTTCTCTGTATCAAATTGATGAATATACATGCGGGGCACTTCTTTTTTTAGCGTCTCCAACCGCTCAAAAAGCTTATCGATAATCGCTGGATTGGAAATGTCCAGCGTTTTTAGCGCTTCCTGATATTCCTCCTTGTTGTGGGGTTTATTAAAAATGTAATACTCCTTATCCCGAAGTCCCACGCAGCCAATGCAATGCTGGCAGCGGCGCAAATCGTAGGAAAAATGGATATCGGTAGAGTTCACACAATCTTGGCAATAGTTAGAATCATAACAGTTATTGCAGTCCACGCATTCATAGCAAAGTTCACAGTTCTCGCAAAACGCACAATCTACAGAATTCTTCAGAGCGCGGCTATCTTCACAAAAATAAGCATCGCGGCAATTGCCGGAGTTAAAACACATATAACAATCTTTGGAAACCGTCGTAATATCCCCATAATCACAGTTTTCACTTCCGCGTGTCCAGGAACCGCACTGGGGTGTTTTTAAAAAGAGCTCACGAAAACTCTGGATGAAGCTTTGGGGATCAATGGTCATAGGGATTGGCTGGGGAGGTAGGGATCGAACCTACGAATGGCGGCTTCAAAGGCCGCTGCCTTACCACTTGGCGACTCCCCAATGATATACTTTATAAACCTACGAATGTCCCGCATTACGGGGCGACTCCAAACAAGTCAATTTTTTAAACTCATTTCCTCCTTTTAGAGATTTGAGATACACCTCTCTTCTCATGGCTTCCGCCCTATTTTCAAATGTTTCTTTATAAACTAATTTTAGAGGGCGTCTCTTGCGCGTCGATTCCACCCTACCTTGATTATGACGCTTCAACCTGTCTTCGAGATTTTTAGTCTGACCGATGTAAAGCCGGTCATCCTTTTCACTCTTTAGAATATAAACACAATACATATTTCTATTTCTCTTAATTCTCCATGACACCATTATAACCCTAACCTACGAATGTCCCGCCAAGGCGGGATGCCTTACCACTTGGCGACTCCCCAATAATGCCAACTCAGTTTAACAAAAAAGGAGCGCGAGTCAATTTAGAGTAGCCAGCCAACAAAACTTACGATACAATTTTCATGTTAGATTTTAAAATAATCACTATGAAAAAAATATTTATTTTCGCCCTAAGCCTTGTCACTTTATTAGCCTTAAACGCCTGCACGGAAAACCGATTTCCGATGGAAGATGAAGATGAAACGGAACCCGTTGCGGAAGAAATGACGGAAGAAGGGCTCGTTGATGAAACGGCGACCGATGGAGAAGAGGCAGATGCAGAAGTTGTGGGAGAAGAAGAGGGAGTTGCAGGAGAAGAGGAAGTGACAGAAGACACAGCAGCAGAAGTCGATGGATCGGAACCGGCAGAGAATGAGCCAGTCGTCGAAGACCTGGATGAAGATCTGGGCGCGGAAGAAGTCCCGGCGGAAGTACAGGAAGGTTTGCCCGTTACGGATGAAGAATCAGAAGAGGATGCGACCCTAGAAGAGGGGACGACCGGCGAAACACCAAGCGAAAGTGGAACGGAACCGGAGACAACTCCTGACGAAGAAGTCTAAAAAATGATTAAAAAAATCCTCCTCATCACCGCTGTCCTTTTAGTGAGCACAGGTTGTGCGGGGACAGGAGGTGGCAGGAACCCGAATTTAGCGAGCCCCAAAGGGCCCATCGCCCAAAAGGAAACAATTCCGGGCAAGAAACCCCGTATTCCCAGTGCTCAGGACTTGAAGGCGAGCGTGCTGGGATCCAAGGAAAGTGAAAGTGACACCACGCGCCTATTGGAGGCTATCGAAAAACGCATCGAACAGCCCAATATTGTGTACGAAGATATCGAGCGCGGTTGGTATTACGGGGGCGTGGACGAAAAGAAACTCGGCACCCCCAACACATGGGCATGGGTAGAGGAAGGCAAACGCTCCCGTTGGGTCAGCCCCAACGCCGTGGAGGAAACGAGTGTGGTTCAGGCGGAAGACCTGTGCAGAAAAACCGCCGGGACCTATGTCATTTCCTGCCTGGAAACGGATAGTGAGGGCTGCGAGTACATTCCGCGCAACACCTGCCGCTGTATCGAAGAATCGAAGTGGCAGGAGGGACAGGGCTGTATTGCGGTGGATGAGGAAGAAGAGTTCGTAACGATTAGCCAGGAAGAGTTGAATCGCGGCTGGTACACGGGCTTGCCCAACCAAAAAAAGCTCAACACGCCCAAAAACTGGGTCTGGGTGGACGCGGGAAAGAACTCGCGCTGGCAAACCCCCAATCCGCTTAATTAAAATCCATGAAGTTCAAAATCACGTTCATAGCGCTTTTATTCATGGCTCCGCTGCTATTGGCTGGATGTCAAAAAGAACCGCAAATCGATATCGATTTGCCTACCGCTCCTCCTAATCCCGCCAACTTCCAGCCTAGCTACGGCCCCAATGGCCCTGTCCAATAGTATGGTTTTAATGCGACTCAACAAGCACTTGGCCCAACTTGGCCTGGCCTCCCGTCGTGAAGCGGACCGGTGGATTGAAGCGGGGCAGGTAAAAGTGAATGGAAAAACCGTCACCCAACTCGGCACCAAAGTCGACTCGGATACGGATAAGGTAGAGGTGAGCCAAAAGGCACACGAAGCGCGGGAAAAGCTCATTTACATCGCGCTGAATAAGCCCGTGGGATATACCAGTTCAGCCAAGCGGACCACCATGGACCCCAAAATCGTCACGGACCTAGTCGATATCCCCCAGCGGGTGTACCCGGTCGGTCGGCTGGACAAGGACACCACAGGCCTGCTCATCCTCACCAATGACGGCACGCTTACCTTCGCCCTCACTCATCCTTCCGCCGAATGCGAAAAGGAATATGAAGTAGTGGTCAAAGGAGCCATCACCAAGGGGGCCATGGAAAAACTGGAAACCGGGGTGAAGTTATGGGGAGAGCGCACGCTGCCCACCCACGTCAAAAAAATAGGGCGTAGCGTGATCCGCGTCACCTTGCGCGAGGGCAAAAATCGCCAAATCCGCCGCATTTGCCAGAAAGTCGGTTACCCGGTCAGGACCCTCAAGCGCATTCGCATCAAAAGCCTGATGCTGGGGGACCTTCCCCTCGGCCAATGGCGATTCTTAGGCCCCGAAGAGGTTAAAAAATTAAGAGCATGAGCATTGCTGCCATTCAAAAACTCGGTGACCAAATCCACCTTAGCCTGGTGGATGAGGTGTGCGAAAAGCTGGAACAGTTTTTAGACCTGCTCATCAAAAAAAACCAGGAACTCAACCTCACGGCGGAAATGGACCGCCCCGCCATGCGCGTCAAACACATCATCGACTCGCTGATGGTGGCTCGCTTTTTAGAAGTCAGGCCGGGAATGATGATCCTGGACTTGGGAACGGGTGGGGGACTGCCCGGCATCCCCCTGGCCATTTTGTTTCCGGAGGCCAATTTCGTGTTGATGGACGCTACGGAAAAAAAGATGGCCGCCGTACAGGAGTTCATCACCGAACTTGCCTTACCCAATGCCAAGGTTGTCACGGGACGTGCGGAAGAACTGGCCCATAATAGCGACTTCCGCGAGGAATTCGACCGCGTCCTGGCCCGTGCCGTGGCCCCGTTGCGCGTGCTAGTGGAACTGGCCTACCCCTTTGTTCACCTGAACGGCAAGTTTATTGCTTACAAGGGGCCCGATTACGTGAATGAACTGGCCAATTCCGGCCATGCTTTTGAAGCGCTGCACGCCGAATCGCCCCAGGTCAAACCTTACTCTTTACCCAACGGGATGGGGGAGCGGGCCTTCATCATTGTTCCCAAGCTCCACCAAACCCCACCCCATTACCCCCGCCGCGACGGCATGCCCGCCAAACGCCCTTTGTAAATCCTATGCAATACAATCCAAAAGATACCTACTTTGAGAAAGCCAAGCGCGAAGGCTATCGGGCCCGCAGCATTTACAAGCTGGAGGCCATTCAGCAGGCATTCCATATCCTCAAAAAAGGGGATAGGGTCTTAGACTTGGGAGCCGCCCCGGGGAGTTTTCTGCAGTACATCAGCCGCCTCATCGGCTCCAAAGGGCGTGTGGTAGGCGTGGATTTAAAGGAAATCAAACCCTTTAAAGCAAAAAACATTTTCACGGTAGTGGCGGACGTACTGGACGAAGAAGACCTGGGAAAAAAACTCGCCAAAGAAGGAGCGGAATGTTTTAACGTGATTGTTTCCGATATGGCCCCCAATACCAGCGGCATTCCGTTTTTGGACGGCGGACGCAGCCAAACGCTGAATGAACAAGTCCTTAAAATCGCGGAAAAATACCTGGCTCCGGACGGTCACATGGTCCTCAAACTCCTGCCCGGCGTCAATGAAGGGGAACTGATTCGGCCCATGAAACAGTCCTTTAAAGAAGTCCGCCACTTCCGCCCCCAAGCTACGCGCCGCACCAGCGGGGAATTTTACCTGGTCGGCTTGCATCGGAAATAATCGAGAGTTGACACACGTGATTTTATAGATACAATGAAAGCATGAAGTCCATGCGATATTCATTTTCGGGACAATGGAACTGGAGTCTCGCCTAGAGGCTCCGGTAAATGATACTTAAAATTCGTTTGATTCGGAGCCTCGGGCAAAACCGCACGCGGTTTTTTTTGATGTTCTTTAACATCATTGCCTGCGGCTTGCGGCCGGAGACTCATAGCATGAGCCTTCGCCCCCAGAACGTACGTCTGGTTCAGGGAGAACCATTCAGAAAGGAGCATTCCGTGTTGCATACAAAAACGCATGGCTTGGTATGGGATTTTGTAAGGGAATACGTATACGTAAAAGGAGGAAAGGGAGAAATGGTGGCCGACTTTTGGTACCCCAAAGGCATGCCGGAAATCCAAATCATACGATTCGAGTTCCTGGCGGCTCAGGCGGTACTGAAGAAGGGGAGTAAACAGGCCGAAAGGCTCGGCAAAAAAGCCCTTCAGCTTGTGGATGGCTATGGAGGGCTTAAGGTGAATGCCTGGCCCATGAGTGGTAGTGGAGCTTGGTGACAAGCGATACTCAAAACCTCCCTGAAAAGGGCTCCCCAGGTCGCGTGTGATTGTCGAGGTCGCAAAAACTTCTGACAAATCGCCATACTGGGGAGCCCAATCTTTATTCTATATTAAAGAGACGCCTTAATGAAATCCCGGAACAGCGGATGGGGCCGGTTGGGGCGGGATTTGAATTCCGGATGGAACTGCGAACCCAGCATAAAAGGATGGTCTTTGATTTCCACAATTTCCATCAGTTCGCCATCCGGCGAAAGGCCGGAAAAAATCAGTCCCTTCTTTTCCAATTCGGCTTTGAACTTGTTGTTGAATTCATAGCGGTGGCGATGGCGCTCGTCAATGGACGTTTTTTGATAGGCCTTATACGCATGCGTGCTTTTTTTAATATGGCAGGGCCAGGACCCCAAACGCAACGTGCCGCCTTTGGCCTTTTTTTCATGCTGTCCGGGCAAAAAGTGGACCACTTTGTTTTTGGCCTTGGGGACAAATTCCTCCGACGTGGCGTTTTTAATGCCGACAACGTTACGGGCAAATTCAATCGTCATGATTTGCGCCCCCAAACAAAGCCCCAAATAAGGCACTTTTTCCTCACGGCAATATTCGGCGACTAAGATCTTCCCCTCCGTCCCGCGCACCCCAAAGCCGCCGGGCACGACCACGCCGTCCACTTTGTGGAGCTTTTTCCACTCGCGCGTATCGCCGGCTTCGATTTTTTCCGCATCGATCCAAACAATATTGGCCTTACGCCTGTGGTAAAAACTGGCGGACTTAATGGCTTCAATCACAGAGAGATACGCGTCATCGAGTTCATTGTATTTGCCGGCCAACCCGATTTGGATTTCCTGGGTGGATTCGTGAATGCGATTCACCATGGCTTCCCAATCCTTTAAGTCCAGCTTGCGGTACTTCAGTTCCAGTTGTCTGCAAAGGGTTTCCACTAGGTTGTATTTTTGAAAGTTGAGCGGCACCTCGTAAATGGATTTAACGGTGGGAGCGGGAATAACGGCTTCCAATTCCACATCGCAGAAATGCGAAATTTTGACGAGGTGTTTTTTTTCGATCTTCCCGTCCGCCCGCAGCATGATCATGTCGGGATGGATCCCCATGCTCTGGAGCGTCCTCACCGAAAGCTGGGTCGGTTTGGTTTTGAGTTCGCCGGATGACTTGAGGTAGGGGAGCAGGGTCAGGTGAATGAACAGGGTATTTTTCCGCCCCTCCTCATTGCGCATTTGGCGTAGCGCCTCCAAAAAAGGCTGCCCTTCAATGTCGCCCACTGTCCCGCCAATTTCACACAACATGATGTCGCATTTGGTTTGCTTGGCGGCGTCGCGGATACGCCGTTTGATTTCATCGGTGATATGGGGAACAATTTGAATGGTCCCCCCCAAATAATCACCTTTACGCTCTTTATCCAGCACTTCCTGGTACACTTGCCCCGTAGACGTGCTGCTGAGTTTATTGAGAGGGGTATCGATGAACCGCTCGTAATGCCCTAAGTCCAAATCCGTTTCCGCCCCGTCATCCGTCACGTAAACCTCCCCGTGCTGAAAAGGGCTCATGGTCCCGGGGTCCACGTTCAAATAGGGATCGAGTTTTTGGGTGAAGACCTTAAAACCCGAAGCCTTGAGCAGATTTCCAATGGACGCCGAGGCGATCCCTTTACCCAGGGAAGAACACACGCCTCCAGTGACAAAGATGTATTTCGGCATAAGTTAGTTTTACATTAATTTTCAAAAAAGTCAAATCAATATTTAAGCCCTGTCGCTTTACGAACTTTTTCCATGGTTTGCAGGGCGATTTTACGGGCCTTGTTGGCGCCTTTGGACAAAATCAGTTCCACCTTTTTTGGGTTCTCGGCAAGTTTGCGGCGTTTTTCGCGCAAGAGGCTAAAGGTATCCATTATCTTTTCCAACAACAATTTCTTGGCATCGCCGTAACCCATGCCGCCTTGGCGGTACCGCTTGGCCAATGCTGCTTGTTCCGCCGGGGTGGCCATCAGCTTATAAAGCGCGAATACGGTGCACTGTTCGGGATCCTTTTTGTCCGCCACTCCTTTACTATCGGTGACAATGCCCATCACCGCCTTTTTCCACTCCGCGTCCTCCGCGAAAATGGGAATGGTATTACCGTAGGACTTGCTCATCTTTTGTCCGTCCGTCCCGGGAATCACCGCCACCTCATCCGGAATGTCCGCCTCCGGTACGGTAAACACATTGCCAAAAGTATTATTGAACTTAATGGCGATATCCCGTCCCATTTCCAAATGCTGCTTTTGGTCTTTGCCCACGGGGACCACATCGGCTTGGAACATCAAAATGTCCGCCGTTTGCAGGACCGGATAATTAAAAAGCCCTAAATTCGGCGCGATCCCCTTGGCGAGCTTGTCTTTATAACTCGTGGCCCGCTCCATCAGGCCCATGGGCGTGATGCAGGACAAAATCCAGGAGAGTTCCGCCACCTCCGGCACGTCCGACTGCACCCAAAAATGGGTTTTAGAAGGATTGATGCCCAAGGCCAGCATATCCATAGCGGCGTCCAAAGTCAGTTTTTTCAGCGCTTCCTTGTCCGTAAGCGTGGTCATGGAATGAAGGTTGGCCACAAATAAAAAGAGGTCACTTGACCTCTGGTACTGGACCATACGCTTGATAGTGCCGAAGTAATTTCCAAGGTGGAGCTTACCGGATGGCTGAATGCCAGTCAGAACGCGTTTTTTCATATCAAAAAGAGTGTAACAAACCCATCGGGCCGCGGTCAACAAAATTCCGACAAAACATGATCAAGGGCCTATTCCGCGTGGGCAAGCCGCTTGCTAGAGATCACGCTTCGCACATACGATACGGCCATCCCTAAGTCTTGCTGAGCTCTTGAGTCTAATTGTGATGAATTTCTTTCAGCCGTAGCAACCAACTCTTCTGCATCCAATGCCAATACATCTTCCGGAAAACATTTTTTTGGATATCCCGCGTTATTTCCTAAGGCTGCATCCAAGACCTTTCGTAACCATAATGCACAAGTCTGCCACTGGCTTTCGCCTTCGCCAAGGGTGGTCACCAATTCACGGACTTGTACGGGTTGTTGTACTTCGGACATAATAATGGATTAGAAATAAATTTCAGGAAGCAATCAATATCACATTTCCTGGCGGCGCGTCAAACTTTTTGCGCATTTGCCAATTCAAAGCTTCCTCCGTATAATGGCTTCAAACAAAACCTAATACCAGCGTTTATGTCCAAACTTTCCATACGGGTTATCGATAGCCCCCAGGCGTCGGTCAAAGTGGTTGCGCTTTCCGGGGAAATGGAAGAAAGCGGCATTGAAACCCTCCGCCCCCAACTGGACCCGCTTTTAAACGAGGCGAACGTGAAAAAACTGGTCTTTGATTTGCAGGACTTGGAATTCATTAACTCTAAAGGGATTGGTTATTTGGTTGCCGTGCACACGCACTTGGCCAAAGGCGGACGTCAATTGATCATGGCAGGCGCCAGGGAATCCATCATGGACGTGGTAAATCTGGTGGGTCTCACCACCATTATCCCGTACTTCGAAACGGTGGAAGAGGCGTTGACGTAGTCCTAAGCCACCGTTCATAAAATTCCCGCCGCCGGTCGTGGTTGTGGAATTTTAGCATGTCGTCACTCACAATCACACTGGCCTCCGGTCCCAACTTCCCCGCTGAAGCCAGGGTTTTTTTCTTAAACGTTTTTTTCAGTAAATGCTCAAACCAGTTTCCCAGTAACCACTCGCAAAAGCGCTTGAGTTTGCTCTCGCGCAAGGGGTACAAATGCCGCTGGCTCGATTCAAGGAACGAGAGTCCGTATTTTTCCTTCAGCCACCCTTGATTTTCACGCTGGAATTCGCGATACACTGCTTCGCCATAAATCGGCGTCAGGTTTTGGGTCCAGTAGGCGAGATACGGGTCCACAGGTTTGATTTGGAGCGCGCCGACATTGAGTTTTTCCGACGTTGCGAAAAAACTCAGACAAAACCGTCCCGCCACCTTGTGGCCATGTCGCCTCACACCAAAAAAATGGAGCAAAGCCGTAAGGATAAACCGCCCCGTCCATAAATGCCCCGGTTCCGTCACCACAAAGAGGTCGATGTCGGATGTTTCATCCGTATTGTCATAGCTCAGGGTGTTGCACACCGCCACCAGGCGCACAAAGGGCACGCGTTGCATGGTCTTGGCGTGCAGCTTCACGCGGTTCCATAGTTTTTCCGCCATGAACTTGCGGGACTTGCGCGTTTCAATGATCGCTGCACGGCCCCTTAGGACGTAAAAATCCTTCAACGCTTCCAGGTCGCCCGCCTCCGCCATTTGTCTTAGCGTTCCCTGGATTTCCTTGAGGTGCACAGGCTTGTCGTATTGATACAGATGCCGCTTGACCTCCTCCGCCGTGAGCGGGTAATCAAACAAATCGAAGAATGCGATGGTTTTACGGATGGAGTCTTTCAGATTCATGTTTTCATTTTATCCGATATAATCAAAGCATGCACCCCCAGTTGAAGAAAATCATCGCCAAAGCCCCCACCACTTCCGGCGTTTACAAATTCCTGAGCGAAAAGCATGAGTCCCTGTACATTGGCAAGGCCAAGAACCTCAAAAAACGCCTGCAGTCCTATAGCCGTCCATCGGCTAAGCACACGCCCAAAATCGAAAAAATGCTGGAACATGCCGTCGAAGTGGAGTGGATCAAAACAAATAACGAAGTGGAGTCCTTGATACTCGAAGATAACTTAGTCAAAGAACTCCAGCCCAAATACAATGTCATGTTGCGGGACGACAAGAACTTCCAGTACATCAAGGTGTCGGTGGGCGAGGATTACCCGCAAATCACCACCGTGCGGCGCATCACGGAACGGGACGGCGCCAAATACTTTGGCCCCAAAACCAGCGGGGGAGACGTGCAGCGCCTGATGGAATCGGTTAAAAAGATCTTCAGGCTTTGCAGCGTCAAAAATATTAAACTCGATCCGAAAGGAAAACCGTTGGAAGGGGCTAAAGTGGCGGTCAAAATCGGCTTAAGCCCCGCCAAACGCCCTTGCCTGGATTTCCACATCAAGCGCTGCACCGGCCCCTGCGCGGGCATGGTGACGCCGGAGGAATACAAAAAGCAAATCGACGCGGCGGTGAATTTCCTTTCCGGCAACTACAAGCCCGCCATCGAGGCCTTAAAAGAGCAAATGGCCGCCTTTGCCAAGGAAAGAAAATTCGAACGCGCCGCTGCGCTCCGCGACCAAATCCACGCCATTGAACGTTCGGCCCAGAAACAGCTCATTACCGATACCGCCTTGCCAGACCGCGACGTGATAGCGTTTGTAGAGGATCTGGGCAAAAACTACTTTGTCCTTTTTCAAATCCGTGCCGGCAAACTCATCGCTCAGGAAAGGTTTGTCGTGGAAGGGGACGAAACCCCGGGTGAAGTCATGGAGGCATTTTTGCGCGATTACTACGCCCGCGCCGCCGATATCCCCAAAGAAATATTCATTTCGGTCGAGGTGGAAGACGGTAAACTCCTGGAAAACTACATCCGCAAATTCGCCGATCATGCCGTGCACCTGTTCAAGCCCATAGTGGGTCACAAGGACGACTTGGTCATGTTGGCGCAGGAGAATGCCCGCGCCTTTGCCGACGCCAGCCGCGTGTCTTGGGAAGCCACGGAGCATCGCGCCGAAGTGGCGTTGGAAGAACTCGCAAAAGTCCTTAAGCTCGACGGTCCGCCCAAGCGTATCGAATGCTACGACATTTCGCACCTCGGCGGCACGGAAACCATGGGCAGTATGGTGGTATTTAAAAAAGGAAAACCCGTCAGCGCTGATTATCGTCAGTTCCGTCTGCGCAGTACGGCAAACCAGAACGACGACTTTAAAAGCCTGGAAGAGGTGATCACGCGCCGCCTCAATTACCTGCCGGCCCAGCTGCCCGAGGGCTATAAAATCCGAAAGGCAAAAAAAGCGGACCTCGGGTTCATTCAAAGCACGACAAAGCGCAACGCCGTCAATCGCGAGGATTTAAAGGCCGAACAGTTCCAAGTGCTTACCAAAGGGAAACGCATTGTCGGTTTTTGCCGCGAGCGCGCGCTTTCAGACGCCGTTCA
>JAZDJE010000129.1:0-5612 GCA_043804325.1 Candidatus Peregrinibacteria bacterium | reverse complement strand
CCCCTGTTACCATCGTGGAGTTTTCCGATTACGAATGCCCGTTCTGTGAGCGTTTTGTGACTCAAACACTCGGTCAACTGGATGATAACTACATCAGCCAAGGGAAGGCCAAACTCATTTTCCGCGATTACCCATTGCCTTTCCATGCCAATGCTAAGGGAATGGCTGTGGCGGCGGAATGCGCGCGAAACCAAGGCGGGGATGACACCTACTTTAAATTGCACGACTTGATTTTCAAAAATCGCAATACCATGGATGCGACCGCTATGAAAGCGCACGCCAAAACCCTGGGCTTGGATGAAACCAAATTCGATACCTGTCTGACCAACGGAGATCTGGACGACGAAATCACCCAAGACATGGCTGATGGCCAATCCGCCGGCATTTCCGGGACCCCCGGCTTTTTGGTCTTGATGAAAAAAACCAAGTCTGGTGCGGAAACGTTAAAGGGAATGGAACTAGTGCAACAGGGGCAATACATCATCCAGTACATCGAGACCGAAGACGGCGCGCGCATGGGGCTTCGCATTTCCGGGGCCCATCCCTACAGCACGTTTGAAAAGGCCATTGAGGTCGGGCTATAATTGAACGGAGGTCATCCTTGCGGAATGAAACACAAACCCCTCTATCACGGGCTTCTTATCCTCCTGCTCGCCATTGGCTTTTTAACGTGGCCGGGGACCGTCCGCGCGCAGTCGGATTTCAATATCATCCAACGCTCCGCGTGGGGCGCGGATGAGACCATGCGCTATTGGACGCCGGATATGGCTAAAGAAGTTTCCTCAGGAAACGGAAAAGACCCCTGTGAAGACCTGAAAAACAAATACGGTTACGAGATACAGGTCACCCGCACCGTCACCCAAAGTCCGGGCGGTGAACGACTCACATGGCCTTTGGATTACGCCAAAAGCATTGAAAAAATCATCATCCACCACACCGATTCGGAAATCCGCGATATCAATGGCGACCAGCGCATCAATACGCGCGACTACAAGGAAATTGTCCGCGCCATTTACCGCTACCACACTGTCACGCGGGGATGGGGGGACATTGGCTACCACTACGTCATTGACCCGCTTGGCAATATTTACGAGGGCCGCTATGGCGGAGACAAGGTGGTGGGAGGACACACCGCTTGTTACAACAACGGGTCCATTGGCATTGCCGTGATTGGCAATTACCAGGACGAAAAAGTCCCTGAACCGGCCATGGAAGCCTTGATTTGGCTGGTGGGCAACAAGTCTAAACAATACGGCATTGACCCCGTGGGCGAAAGCAGTTTCCGTGGGAAACGCATACCCAATGTCATCGCCCATCGGGATGTGGGAGCCACCGCTTGCCCCGGAGAAAAACTCTACGCGGCATTGACCCGTATCCGGGAGCGGGCTGCTTTAATCTATAAAGGCCGCGAATTCCAACAGGACCTGAGTGGGGAAACGCTGGACTACAACGCGGATCCCCTGAGCCAGCTTTCTAATGTCGTCCTCAAACCCAATGAACGCAAAAAACTCACTCTGCAATTCAAAAATACCGGGAAAGAAACTTGGAACCAGGACACCTGGTTACATGTGGCGTTAAACAATAATCCCAATGCCCGGATAGTCCCGCTTTTAGCAGACAAAAAATTCGTAGCGGCCAATGTACAGCAACACAGCGTTGGCCCCGGGGGGACCGGTAGTTTTGAAGTGGAAATCGAAGGGGGCTATGTGCCCGGTGACTACGAGTTCGAAGTCGCGCCCGTAGTAAACGGGCGCTACAAAGTCTCCCGCTCCGCCATTTTCATCCCCTTTAGCGTGGAACCCGTGCGTTTAGACTATGAACTGATCCGTCAGGAAATGCCAAAAGGCACCATTTTCCAAGGCCAAAAAATCGAGTCTTTTGTGGAGCTGAAGAACACGGGAAACGTGACGTGGCACAACTACGGCGCCAACCAAATCACCCTGGGCACAGAAGCCCCGCGGGACCACAAGAGTATTTTTGTCAAAGAAAACCCATCCCGCGTGGGTTATTTGGTGCAAAGCGAAGTACCCCCGGGACAGATCGGCCGCTTTTCCATCCCTTTGGAAGTACCCACCAACGTGCAAAAAAGGGTAGTGGAGCGCTTCACGCCCGTCATTGAAGGGGTGGATTGGTTGCAGGACAAAAACCTGGGCTTTTCCGCCACTATCAAAAAACCCAAACACCTGGCGCGTCTCCAAAAACTCGATTCCTTGCGCGAACTATTGCCGGGCGAAATGCAAAAAATCACCATCCGCATGGAAAACAAAGGGGACTTGGCATGGGATGAAGACAACATGTCAGTCGCGTTAAAAAGCGAAGGGCTTAAGCTCTTCAAAAGCCAGCTCGTCCCCCGGGGCGAAACCGTAAAACCCGGTCAAAGTATCGACATGGACTTTTGGGTACAGGCCCCTTACCAAGCGGGCCAGCACGCGATTGGACTAAAGGCCAATTTCAACCGCGTGCCGATCCGCGGAGGCTCAACCCAATTTATCATCCAGGTCCCGGAACCCCGTTTGCGGGCCCAAATGGTGGACCAGGGCGAGCGTAGCCGGACCATCCGCCCCAACCAAATCGAAGAGGTCACAGTAAAATTTAAGAACTTGGGTAATACAGTCTGGCGCCGTGAAGGGCCTAACGCGGTCCACTTAGGAACCGCCGAGCCCCAGGACCGCGTCAGCCAAATGTACTATCGGGCCGGCTGGCAGGGCAAATTCCGCGCCGCACAACTCTCCGAAGAAGAGGTCAAACCCAACGAAATCGGCACCTTCACATTTCAGGTACGCTCGTTAACGCGCGGAGTCCGGCGCGAGTACTTCCAATTGGTCAGTGAGGGGACCGGCTGGATCCCCGGTTCCTTAGTCCGCTGGGACTTCCGGATTTTTGGTGAAAAATCCACCGACGGCACGGCCAATGGCGACGCTAAAGCCAATCAAGAACAAGCCGCTCTCATCACCAAAGCCCGCCAGACGAATCCGCCCACCAGCTCGTCAACCGCCACCAATATCTCGACTGCCCCCTCAACTCCTTCATCAACTCCCGCTCAGGAAACCACTGCGGTAGCCGCCACCCCAAAGCTCATGGTCACCGAGCGCCCTTTCCGCGTCCGGCTTTCGTACAGCGAACCAAGCGCCCGTATCACATCCTCCCAGGCTTACAATGTGCTGAATGAAAACAACGATACCCTCTTCCAGGCCAACGGGGGTCAAACGGTAACCCTGCGTCGCGTTAACAACAACTTTCAGGTCCAACTGGGTAGCGAAACCCATAGCGCTTCAATCATCCGCTTTACGCCCGCTAATCAGGGCATCATGCAAATCGCCAGCTGGCACCGTCCGCCTGCGTGGAATCCGGACCTCAACGACAACGAATTCCGTGGAACCATAGAAGTGCGCCTCATCGATAGTAGCGTGGCCTACATCAACGAACTTCCGTTGGAAGACTACATGAAAGGGTTAGCGGAGGTTTCCAATAGCACTCCCTTGGAAAAACAAAAGGCTATTGCCGTTTTGGCGCGCACCTACGCCCGTTTTTACATGGAAGATGCCAACCGGAAATTCCCCGGAATGCCCTACGATAGCTCGGACGATCCTGCTATTTTTCAAAAATATCTCGGTTACGGCGTGGAAAAACGGTCCCCCAACTTTGTAGGAGCGGTTGCATTGACCCGGGACGAAGTGGTAACCTATCAAGGCAGGCTCATTAAAACCCCCTACTTTAACCAAAGTAGCGGCAAAACGTTGTCTGCGGAAGAAGTGTGGGGCTGGAAAGACACCCCCTACCTTCAATCCATCGCTGACCCTTGGTGTGTCGGCCTGACGCAACAAGGCCATGGAGTCGGCCTCTCTGGCTGCGGGGCAGAAGCCCAGGCCAAAGAAGGAAAAACTTACGACGATATTATTAAATACTATTACCAAGGCGTGGAGATCCAAGAAATAACCCTTAAATAAAACAATATGATTCTCTGCATTGACACCTGCACACCGTATGCGGGTATTGCTCTTATCGATAAATCCGATTGCCACTATAAATCCCTGCCTAAGGGGCAATATGGCGAATCCGTCATCCCCTTCATCGAAGCGGTTTTAGAAAAAGCGAAAGTCAAGCCCAAAGACCTCACGGGCATTTTAGTCATCAGGGGGCCCGGAAGCTTCACGGGCCTGCGCGTGGGGATCGCCATCGCCAATCAATTCGCCCACCAGCTCAAAATCCCCATCATAGGTTTGCGCACAGAAGAATGGTGGGCCCATCGCACCAAGGAGTCCAACTTCCTGTACTTGCAGTCCATGAATCGGGACGAGGTATACAACGGTGAACGGATCATTCCGCTCGTCGACATGCTCAACCAAATCCGGAGCGACCACTGGAAATGGATGGGCGACTTATCTGCCGAACACCGGAAAAAACTCCCCGCTACTTTTAAAGAAATCACCAAACTCAACCCTCCCAAAAAAACCTGGTACACGGTGGCCCATTACATCGATTGGCAAATGGAAAAAAACTATGCCCTCATAGAGCCCTATTACGGCAAAGAACCCACCATCACAAAGGGGAAGAAGCGTTAAAATCCCGCAAGGCCTTTTCCACATAATCCGCCATCTTCTTTTTAAACACCTCCACGTCGAACTGCTGGGCGTGTTGACGGAGGACGCGGGGGTCAAACTCCTTTTTCTCGGATCGTCGGATCGCATCGCTCAAACTCTCAACGGTTTGTTCGGAAAACAGCACGCCGGTTTTTCCGTCTGCCATCGTGTCCAGGCTGCCCCCTTTGTTGTAGGCGATCACGGGACGGCCAGCGCTCATCGCTTCCAGCGGCACAATGCCCGCATCCTCCATTTGGGGAAATAAAAAGGCCTTGCAGTTGGCGTACAAGTCCGCGAGTTCGCTATCGCTCACATAGCCCAACACCTCCACCGTAGGCCCCGCCGCCCGCTTGAGTTTCTTGAGCTCCGATCCGGTACCGGCGATTTTGAGCGGGAGTTTTAACCGGTTGAACGTTTCCACCAGCAGATCGAACTTTTTATACGGGATCAGACGTCCGACGGAAAAATAGTAATCCTCGCTGGGGTTTGTCACCGGCTTAAATTGTTCGGAGTGAACGGGCGGATAAATCACTTCCGCCGTCCGATAGTAATGCTCCTTAATTTTCTCCGCGATGTACCGGGAATTGGCGATATACTTATCCACTCGCTGGGCCGCACAAATGTCCCAATCCCGGATTTGCTTCACTTTCCGTCGGATGAACCCATGAAGGATTCTCGGAAACTTCTTCAATCGACTCTCCAAGTCCCACTCCTCCCACGCATACCGCATCGGTGTGTGGCAGTAGCAAATATGGAGCGTATTCGGTTTAGTGATCACCCCTTTGCTGACGCTGTGGCAGCTACTTAGCACCACGTCAAAATCATCCAAATTCATCATTTCTACCGCCACCGGCATCTGTCCAAGAAGCCATTGGTGTTTGACGAACTTGGGCAGTTTTTGTAGCCAACTGGTCCTCACATCCGGGAGATTCCCCAGTTCCCTCATCTTTTCCGGACGGTACAACGTCGTAAAGATCGGTGCCTCCGGGTAAAGGGCATGAAAAGCGCTGAAGACGCTTTCCGCGCCCCCGT
>JAZDJE010000128.1:0-4290 GCA_043804325.1 Candidatus Peregrinibacteria bacterium | reverse complement strand
CTTCTGAAGAAAAAACCGGTGAACCTCAGGCCACGGATAAGGATTACCTCAATATCATCCGTTCCGATGTCCCCCTGGATTCCCACTATATCAAGGATACGGGGATCCCCGCTAAAATTGTTTACTACTGCCCGGAGTGTGAAAAACTGATCGCGCCTAAGCGCATCGGCAAAAAATTCCGCTTTAGCTGTCAGGAATGCAAGTGCGATGCCGTTGCCTTTGGCACAGAAGAATCCATTGGCAATTACTATCGAATCCCCGGATTGTTTAAAAAGGAAAAAAAGCCATCTTTGGATTAATCCCAACAAAAACCAAAAACAAAAGTTAATTCCTTAATTTTTGTTTTTTTATCATTATGAAAAAGTTATTTTTTGTTTTTGTTGTCATCCTTGTGATTGTCCTTGTCGTGGGTTGCCGGGCCCGCCGTGAAAATGGCGAATTCGAAACAGATACCACCACTACCGTGGTCACCCCGGTGGATGATGAAGAAGAGGCAAAACCGCTCGACGTGGCCGTGAATGCCAGTGAAGAAGGGGACGAGCAGGAATTGGCAGTGACGTCGCTCAACAATGGCCAATTGGAAACCAGCGAGGGGTATCACCTGGTCCAAGGCACCGCCCCCATGAACACCCATTCCATCCAAGTGAACGATTACACCTTGCAGCATTACCGTCCTGGCGATAGCCAATGGCGCTACATCGCCTCCACGGGTATTGGGACTTTGGCAGAGGGAGACAATGCCTACGCGGTCCGCGCGCTGGATGCGGAAGGGGACGAAATTGCCACCACGAGCTTTGACATTGCTTATCATCCCACCACCTCTCCCGATGCGTTGCCCGGCGTGGGCACACCGCTTTCGTTGACTTTTTTGGTAACCTTCCTTTTAAGCTTGGGTTGGTTTGTATCCCGACGATTTGAGTTTTAATAGTTGATTAAAAAACTGGATTTTATTTTGTCTATAGTAATTATTTGACTAGTGAACAAATATTCACTAGTCTTTGGCTGTTCTTTAATTTTTAATCCTCAAATGTCATGAGTAACAAAAACGAAGCCATTAAAAACGCCCTGTCCCAAATTGAAAAAAACTTTGGCCAAGGCACCATTATGAAACTGGGGGAGGCCGCTAAAGTTAAGGTAGAAACCATTTCTACCGGCGCTATTTCTTTAGATCGCGCACTGGGAAATGGTATCCCCCGGGGGCGTGTGGTGGAAATTTATGGTCCGGAATCTTCGGGAAAGACCACGCTTGCCCTCCACGTGATTGCGGAAGCCCAAAAAAAAGGGGGTATTGCCGCCTTTATTGACGCGGAGCATGCGCTGGACCCCCAATACGCCAAGCGGATCGGGGTGAATATCGATGAGCTCCTCATTTCCCAACCGGATAGCGGGGAACAAGCGCTGGAAATTGTGGAAACCCTCACGCGGTCCGGCGGAGTGGATGTCATTGTGATCGATTCCGTGGCCGCCCTTACCCCTAAGGCGGAAATTGAGGGGATGATGGGGGACAGCCACATGGGCCTGCAAGCCCGGCTCATGAGCCAGGCCCTCCGCAAGCTTACCAGCATTATTTCTAAAACCGGAACTTGCGTGATTTTCCTCAACCAGCTCCGCATGAAGATCGGGGTCATGTTTGGCAACCCGGAAACGACCACCGGGGGGAATGCATTGAAGTTTTACGCTTCCGTCCGCATGGATATCCGCGCCATCGATAAAATCGATGTCGCTACCGATGAAGGCAAGGAATTTACGGGCCGTCGGGTCCGCGTCAAGGTGGTCAAAAACAAGGTCGCTCCCCCCTTCAGACAAGCGGAGTTCGACATCATGTTTAACGAAGGCATTTCCAAAACCGGCGATTTGCTGGATACGGCGGTGGCCCATAACATCATCAATAAGGCTGGCGCCTTTTACACCTACAAGGTTAAAAAAATCGGCCAGGGCCGGGAAAACGCCAAGCAATTTTTAGCCCAGGACGCCAAACTCACTGCAGAAATCGCAAAACAATTGGTCGGCAATCCGGAAAAGTAAAACGAAACAATAAAAACGATACGGAACAATACCAGTTACTTGCTGGGGATAGATGAAAAGGGGTAAATTGTAAGTCCTCGCTCTCCTTCATTGGTAGGGAGCACGGCGAGGCCGGTTTATCCTTTTAAGCGCTTTGGGGGACGTTGTGTTATGGCGTTTCTGCAAAGCCTTCCCTTTTATGGCTCAAATCTTAGCCACCAAAATCCCCCCGCACAGCAAGGAGGCGGAGCAATCGGTGCTGGGTTCAATCCTGATTGACCAGGACGCCATTATTAAGATAATCGATTTGATTGTCCCGGCCGATTTTTATTATGACATTCACAAAATGATTTATGAGGCCATGGTGGACTTGCACAATCGCCATGACCCCATTGACCTGCTCACGCTGGCTAATTTGTTGGAGGAACGCAAGCAAATCGATACCGTGGGAGGGCCGGCTTGTTTGGCAGAACTCACTTCTACGGTGCCTACGGCCACGCATATCTTCCAATACGCTCAAATTGTCAAAAACAAATCCGTCCTGCGAAAAATGATCAGAGCGGGCAGCGCCATCCAGGCCCACGGGTATAACGAAGAGGGTGATTTGACCGACCTTTTGGAGCAGTCGGAAAAAGAAGTATTCAGCATTTCCCAAACGTTCTTAAAAGACCGTTTTGTCCACGTGCGGGACATCATGAACAAGCGATTTGAAGAGTTCACGGAGCTCGCTAAAAACGAAGGTTCCTTTAAGGGGATCCCCACGGGGTTTGCGTCTTTGGATAAACTGCTTTCCGGCCTTCATCCGTCGGACCTCATCATTCTGGCCGCCCGTCCCAGCATGGGAAAAACCGCGTTGGCCCTTTCCATTGCCCAAAAGATCGCTATCGAGGCCTCGAACAAAAAAACGATTGGCATTTTTTCACTGGAGATGGCCAAAGAGCAACTGGTGGACCGGCTGTTTTGTTCGCTGTTGGCCCTGGATTCCTGGAAGCTCCAACAGGGTAAACTGGAGGACAAGGATTTTGAGAACATGGGGCCCGCTATGGACAAACTCAACCGGGCACCTATTTATATCGATGATTCGCCCATGACATCTGTCGCGGAACTGCGCGCCAAGGCACGGCGCCTGCAAATGGAGCATGGGCTAGACCTGATCATTGTGGATTACCTCCAGCTCATGTCTACGGGGAATACCGCTTATGTGGGCAACCGCGTCCAGGAAATTTCAGAAATTTCCCGTTCGTTTAAAGCATTGGGGCGTGAGCTTCACATCCCTATCATAGCGCTTTCGCAGCTGTCCCGCGCGGTGGAATTGCGCACGCCTAAAATTCCCCAGCTTTCCGATTTGCGCGAGTCCGGTTCCATTGAGCAAGACGCGGATGTGGTACTGATGCTGTATCGCAAGGACTATTACGATGATGAAAATATCACCGAAGAGGAGCGGGGTATTACGGATGTTTACATCCGCAAACACCGCAATGGCCCTATCGGCAAAATCCAACTTCGGTTCGACAAAACCCAAATGAGGTTCTATGATATTGACCGCCGCCATGCGGCTCCTGAACTTTCTTAATTGACCTCATGTGGAACATGTCCCTAATTTGATTGCGGTTTTCGGTTGGTCCACTTTCACTTTTTTTCTCACGTTGGCGCTCACCCCTCTTTACCTGTATGCGGCCAGGCGTTTTGGGCTTGGCAAACAGATGCGAGAGGAGTCCGTGGACGGAATGGATGCCACGTTCTTTAAGGAAATGCACGCCAAAAAAACCGGCACGCCGACCATGGGCGGGGTCATCATGTGGGGGGCGGTGGTCCTGACGGTGCTCCTTTCCCGTCTCCTGTCGCTGGCGGGCTTTATCCCTAAGTCCCTGCTCGATCGAGGCGAGGTTTACCTGCCGCTTTTTACCCTGATAGCCGTGGGGATATTGGGGGCGTTTGATGATTGGTTTAACATCAAGCAGATCGGCCAAAAACGAGGGATTGAAGCCAAGCCCAAGTTCTTGCTGCTCACGCTTTTTGCGGTCGTGGGGGCCTGGTGGTTTTACAGCAAGCTCGGTTTTTCCAGCATTCACATCCCGCGCGTGGGGGATTTTGAGATCGGCCTATGGTATATCCCGCTATTTATCCTGGTGATCACTTCCACCGCTAACGCCGTAAACATTACGGATGGGCTGGATGGGCTGGCCGGCGGACTTTTGATCTTTGCTTTCACCGCCTTTGGGGCCATTGCCTACGCCAAGGGGTTAATTATTTTAGCGATTTTTTGCGGCGTGCTGATCGGAAGTT
>JAZDJE010000127.1:0-2101 GCA_043804325.1 Candidatus Peregrinibacteria bacterium | reverse complement strand
CTTCCCACCTTGCTTCCCACAGGGTTTTTGAGTAGAGTTTTTGACGCACCTATTCATGAAGATTTTTTTCCGTTTACTCATCACGGGGCTCCTTAAGTTTCAGGCACGGCGGTTCCTGAGGAAACATCGGACCCAAGTGATTGGCGTTACCGGGAGTATTGGCAAGACCAGCGCCAAGCAAGCCATTTATACCGTCCTTAAGGACCATTTTTCCCCCAATGTAAAATCGGGGCACGGCGTGTATGCCAGTCCGGAGGGGTTCAACACGGAAATCGGGTTGAGTTTGGCGATTTTGCAGGAGGAAAAATCGGGTTTCTCTTCGCCATTCAAGTGGCTGGGGATTTTAAAGCGGGTATTTTTCGGCAAAAAACCGCCTTACCAAAAAATGGTTTTGGAAATGGGGGCGGATGCGCCGGGGGACATCAAAAAACTCGTCCACATCGCCCAGCCTAAAATCGGCGTTGTTACCAGCGTGGCCCCTGTGCATTTGGACCAAGGACAATTCAAGGACATTTATGAGATCGCCCGTGAAAAGAACCAACTCATCGCTAAACTCCCCAAGGAAGGCTTGGCCATTATTAACGACGACGACCCCCTGGTTCGGGAAATGAAAACATCCGCTCATCGCATCACTTACGGCACTCAGGCTACGGCGGAGGTGCGGGCATCCGATATTATTCCCACTACTAAACAACTCAAGTTCACGGTTCATTATAAAGGGGAGTCGTGTGAATTTGACGTGCCGGTGCTTGGCGCGTTCCAAATTTACGTCTTGCTTCCCGCCATCGCCGTGGGTTTGAAACTCGGTTTAACTTTGGAGCAATGCGCCAAGGCTTTGTATCACTTTCGCTTGCCGCCGGGGCGGATGAATCCCATTGATGGCCTCAATAAATCCCATATTATCGATAGCTCTTACAACGCCTCGCCAATGACCATGACGGCGGCCCTTAATTTATTGGCGGGCATTAAAGCGGACCGCAAGATCGCAGTATTGGGCACCATGAATGAATTGGGCCCTTCCAGCAAAGAAGCCCATATGGCTGTGGGCAAACAGGCCGCAAGCTTCGCGGACCTTTTGGTCGCCGTGGGGTCGGAAGCCACCACCCTTAAAAAAGGCGCCATGGAAGGCGGCATGGCGGAAAATAAGGTTTATACCTTTTTTGATTCTGAAGAGGCGGGGCATTTTTTGCAAAAAGAACTCAAATCCAAAGATCTGGTCCTTGTAAAGGGATCTCAAAATCGCGTTCGCATGGAACGCCTGGTTAAAATCATTATGGCTTATCCGGAAAAAGCCTCGGAACTTTTGTGCCGGCAGGACACGGCGTGGGAAAAAATTTAACTAGGCTTGTTTTCGTTTGATCAGACGCCATTCCTGCAGGCTGTCTTTGTAGAGGTGTATTAATAGGATTAAACCTCCCGCTACCAAGGGGACCACCAAGAAGGCCAAGCTGATTTCAAATAGCACGTTGGCGACCGCGTGGAACGCCGTGGCATAAAAGAGCCCTTCGGTCATTTTTCCTTCCGCATATACCGTTGATTTTTTGCATTTTAAAATTTTGGCCAAAAACCCTGCGTATTCGGTTTCATGCCTGTTTCCATAGCTCATGATGGGCTTGCTGAAATGGGACAGGCCGTAGTAGTAGCCAAAAATTCCGGAGGCAATGATGTGGATCGGCAGGGTGAGGAAGGCGCGGTAAATGATCAGCCCGATGTCCCCCGTGGTGATGGCATAGATCATGGTTTCGATCAATGCAAAAGCCAAGCCTACCATGATGCTCAAGGTGATGGCGTCATCAATGTCCCGTAGTTTTTTGTCGTTGACCATGCGCACGATCAAATGCTTGATGTATTCTTCAATGATCCCCAGGAACAAAATGGTCCCCAGTACCGCTTGTATGATTTGCGTATGGAACACGGTTTGAACAAACGCTTCTGCATAAATCAGTATTCCGATCATGACGCTGACCGTCATGAAGTCGAAGGACTCTTCTTTTAACGAGCGCCGGATATTTAGGAACGTTTCTGTTTTAAAAATGGTCCCCATCAGCGCAATTAAACTGCTTAACGTAAAAAGCACTGTGGCCAACAGGGCCAGGTTGAA
>JAZDJE010000126.1:0-8187 GCA_043804325.1 Candidatus Peregrinibacteria bacterium | reverse complement strand
GCTCATGACCTCCCATCACAATCCGGATCTGTACAAAGTCCTAACAGACCTGCAGGATGAAGAGGATATGGGCGGCGACATGGACTTTAAAGTCACAGGGACTCGGGATGGCATCACCGCCATTCAAATGGACATTAAGATCAAAGGGTTGCCAGACCACATTTTCAAGGAAGCGCTGAATGCCGCACACAAGGGCCGCCTGCAGATTTTAGAGGGAATGAGCAAAGTCATCGACAAGCCACGTGCGGAACTGTCCCCCTTTGCCCCACGGCTGATCACCCTCAAGGTCAACCCGGATAAGATCCGCTTTATCATTGGCCCGGGCGGAGAAGTCATCAATAAGATTGTGGCTGAATGCAATGTCCAAATCGACATTGAAGACGATGGCACCGTGGTCATTACAACCACCGACGCCGAAGGCGGTGCACGCGCCCAGGCATGGATCGAGGGCATTGTGGCCGACCCGGAGGTGGGCAAGATCTACGAAAACGTCAAGGTCACCAAGCTTTTGGAATTTGGCGCATTAGTGGAATTCATGCCCGGCAAAGAGGGTATGGTCCACGTATCTGAAATCGCGGACGAATATGTGACAGACATCAACAAATTCATCAAAGAAGGCCAAATCGTGAACGTCAAACTACTGGCCATAGATGAAGCCAATGGCCGCTTTAAGTTAACGATTAAAGGGATCAAACAGCCGAAACCTAAATCGCCATCCGTATAAAATCAACCACGTCTAGACCGTCCAGGAACTCCTCGACGGTCTTTTCGGGGTCTTTGACAAAAGCCTGCTTAAGGAGTGCGCACTCCTCCCGGAACTTGCGCTCCTTGCCTGCCATGATTTTATCGAAAATCGCCTCCGGCTTCCCCTCCTCCAGTAACTGATGTTTCCAGATACCGCGTTCCTTGGCCACATCGTCTTCCGACACGTCTTCCGGGCGAATGACCAAGGGGTTCATCGCGGTGATCTGCATGGCAATATCACGGGCCTTCTGATCCATTCTCTCGCTCAATTTCACCAAAGCCCCCACCTTGTCGTTGGTATGCACGTAATCCGCAATGCCATCCCCCTCCATCACCTGCACCGCAATAGACATGTTTTCCCCCAACTTGGTAAAAAGCTCTTTTAGGGAGGAATTGGCTTCTTCCAGGGCTTTTTCCGGTCCGCGTTTAATGGCGGTCTCTGCCGCCTTTTTGGCCACCGCGCGCACCTCTTCGTTTTTCGCCACGAAATCGGTTTCGCAATTGAGTTTCACAATCGCCGCCTTATCCCCTTCGATTTTGGTCACCACCACGCCTTCCTTGGTGGCGCGATCGGACTTTTCCACCGCCTTAGCAGCCCCTTTCTTACGGAGAATCTCAATGGCTTTTTCCTCATTGCCATTGGCCTCTTCAAGAGCCTTTTTGCACTGCATCATGGAAACACCGGTGCGTTGGCGCAATGCATTGACTTGTTGTGCAGAAATAGACATCTTCTTAAGATTAAAAATTAAGCATTCAGGATTCGGAAGACTCCCCTTCCTCTTTTGACTGATCAAACGAAAGCGCCTTTTCCAGTTGGCAGGACATATTATAAATCCAGGGCAGTTTGGTCCAGCGGCCGGAAAGGGCGTTAAACCCCATCCAGACAAAAACCACAAACTGCAAAACCAAAGCAACGTCCATCAAAAGATCAAGCACTAAAAGGAGTTTAGCAAAAAAGAAAATAAGGGCCACCAGCATCCCCTGTTTGCCGTGGAACCGGCAGAACTTGCTGTTCTTTTTAAGATAAAACGGGACAATCGCAAAAAACCCGACGTAAGAAAGGGCCGCAATGGTGCGCTCCTGAAGTGTAGTGACTTCTTCGACAGCCTCCGCCGCCACCCCCTTGGCAAGCGGATCTTGCGAAACCTCAGGCTCCACACGGGGTGGACTGACGGTATCTTCATCCGATGCTGTTTTTTTAACACCTCCCATTTATTTCTTTTTACCGGATACCGCCTCTTTTACAAGGCCTAAAATATATTCCAAAGACTTAATGGCATCGTCATTGGCGGGAATCACATAATCCACCAAATCCGGATCGGCATTGGTATCGGTAATGCCAACAACAGGGATTTTGAGGCGACGTGCTTCCTGAACGGGGATATGATCGCGCATGATGTCCGTCACAAAAACCACATGGGGAAGGTCTTCCATTTCCTCCACACCCGTGAATACAGTAGACATGTCCTGTATTTTCTTACGCAATTTCATTTGCTCCTTTTTGGTGTATTTATCCAGGTCCCCTTTAGCATCCGACTCTTTCAGGTCCTTAAAGTAATCCACGCGCTTGCGGATGGTCTTAAAGTTGGTCAAAAACCCCGGAATCCACTTGTCGGTAACCACCGGCATGCCGCTAGCCTTTTGGATGGCAAGGAGCATGGGGCGGCATTGTTGCTTAGTGCCCACAAAAAGGATGGTCTGGTTCTTCTTGGCGGTATCGGATAAAAACTCAAGCGCCTCCACAAGCTTCTGGGCGGTTTTTTTCAAATCAAAAACATGAACCCCATGCCTAAGGCCGTAAATATAAGGCCGCATTTTGGGGTTCCAACGGTGTTTGGGATGGCCAAAATGCACTGCACTTTTGACCATTTCAATTAAAGAAATATCGGTCATAATCCTTGGGGTTAACGCCAATCCTCATCGCTTCAGGCGATAAATCCGATGATAACATCGGACCAGGATAGCCTGATCAGAAGAATCGACTAAATTAAAAACTAAGAAAGCGCAACGATTTTAATAGAAAAAAGAAGAGAGCGCAAGGCTAAATCATGAAATCCCCCCCTTCAAAACAAGCTCGGTAACCGCCTCCAAATGGTTGGTCTGGGGAAAAAGGTCAAAAAGCGCGGCGGATTTGACTTTATAGCGCTTAAACTTCGGCAAATCTTTGCCCAGCTGCTGTACGTTGCATGAGATGTAAATGATCACGGAAGGTTCAAGCTTTTTTAAGGCTTCAATGGTTTTGGGATGCATGCCGGACCGCGGCGGATCATTGATCACAAAAAGGGGCTTGGGGAAACTCAAGTTCTTAAGCCGCATGGCGTCAAGCGCCACCGCTTTCAGGTTCGTCACGCCATTTTCCAGGGCGTTCCGCGTGGCTGCTTCAACGCACTGGGGGACACTTTCCACTACCGTAACGGATTTAAAAAGAGGAGCATTGATAATGCCAAACGTGCCCACGCCGCCATAAAGATCAAGCAGGTGCGCGCCGGAAGTGTTGTACTTTTTTAAAAGTCCATGGACGTATTCCTGCATCTTTTCAGCCATCCCGTCATTGGTTTGAAAAAACCCCTGAACCGCGAACACAAATTTTTTCCCCAGATATTCCCCCTGAAGGAAGCCCCCTCCTTTCACGACAAAATAATCATCAGAAACATCAGTCGCGCTATTGGCCGCTACATGCATCACCAACACATTTTTGGCCGTGGTTTTTTCGGCAAAAGATTCAATTGCTTTCACCGCTTCCGCCACACGGGTCGAATCTTTATTGAGCACGAAAATAATGGCAGTCGCCTCAGACGAATGCCCGGAAGTGCGTAAAATAACATGGTGAAACGTACCGGTGCGTTTGACCACGTCAAAAGCGTCAAGGGGCTCGGTAAAAAAATCCGAAACCTCACGAAGAAGCGCATTCAGCGATTCATTGCTGATCACGCATTTTTGAATGGGTACAATGACTCTCCAATTTTCTTTTTTTCGAAGCCCCACACCCCGTGGATGAAAAACCAAATCCAGCCGATTGCGGTAAAAATACTCCGGTCCAGAAAAAACCGGAATGTCGCTTAAGCCCGTTGCTCGGGAAATGGACTGGCGCTTGTTGGCAAGCTGCACAGCGTAAGGCAGGTGCTGAGTACTGCATCCGCCGCATTGGCCGAAATAAGGGCAAAGTGGATCACGCGTCATAAGTTCGTTATAATGCCATTATAACATCTGCTCGCTCAATGCACCGCCCTAAAGTCACCATCGGTCTTGTTCTCTACCGGGGATGTGAAAAATACCTCGGCCATTCGCTTCCTGGCCTGTTCAACCAGGATTACCCGAACGTTGAATTTTTGATACGCGACCAAAGCCCCAATGGCGAAATTTTTGACTACATCAAAAACAACCTGCCGCAAGTGTTCGAAAAGGCCACCATCGCCAAAGGCGAAAACCTCATGCATTCCGGCGGACACAATGCGCTGATGGGTCAAATGACCGGTGATTACTATATCGCCGCCAGCGAAGACATGCTTTATCCCCCTGATCTGGCTTCACAAATCGTCGCCACACTGGAAAGACCGGAAAATCGCCCTTTTGGCAGCGCCACGGTCAAGCTGATGCAATGGGATTTTGAAAATCAAGAAAAAACAACAGTCATCGATAGCGTTGGCATCGGTTTAACGCGCGCCCATTACTTTTTCGACATCGGCCAGGGGCAAAAAGACAAAGGACAATGGGCCGCGGCAAAGCCCCTTGGCCCCTCCGGCGCCCTGGGCATTTACCGCAAAAAAGCGCTGGAAGCAGTGCGCTATCAAAACGAGTATTTCGACCCCTTACTGCACTACAAAAACGACGTGGATTTGGCCTATCGCCTGCAATGGGCAGGACACCCATGTCTGCCAATCCCCTGCCTTAAAGTCTATCACGACCGCCAGGTCAGCAGCAGAAAAAACCGCAAAACCCGCTCCCGGTTTGACCGGGAAAACTCGTTTTTCGGCCATTTAGTGGTCCTGAAGAAGAACACGGATAAACGCTTTTCGGCTTTGACAAAACTCGAAACTTGGTTTTACAATACCAGTAAATGGCTTTTTGCTTCAGTATTCGAGCCATATCTACGGAAGCAATACAAGGAAGTCAAAAAGCATATGCCGGAAATCGAAGCCAGAAAAAAAGCCATGAAACGAACCGTTGCCCCCACCGAAATTGAAAATCTAATGCAATGACTCCAAAAGTTAGTATCATCATCGTCGACTACAAAAAAGCGGACAAGGTGCTTAAAAACGTGGGAAGCCTGGCCAGCCAGGACGTGAATTTTGATATTGAATTGGTCGTGGTGGACAATTCCTGCGACCCGGAAAATGCCGCCAAGCTTAAAACACTAAGAGAGTACCAAGGGGTTCGCGTCATCATCAACGAAAAAAACCGCGGCTACATTCGCGGCAACAACCAGGGCGCCGTACTGGCTACCGGAAAATACTTGCTGTTCGTGAATCCGGACATCGTCTGGAGCCAAACGAACACGCTGCAAAAAATGGTGGATTTTATGGAGTATTACCGCAAGGTGGGGATTGCAGGCCCTAAGCAGATCAACCAAAACGACCGATCCATCGCCATGACCATACGGGCGTTCCCCAAACTCCCGCTCCAAATCGCCCGTCGCACGTTTTTAAGACACATCCCCGGAGTCAAACAATGGGTGGAATATGACGAAATGCGCCACTTGAACTACGAAGAGGCGCAAACCGTGGACTGGCTGCAGTCCTCGTTCTGGATCGTGCGCAAGGAACTGTGGGATAAATTGGGGGGCTTGAGCAAGGACTACTTCCTGTTCATGTCGGATCCGGACCTTTGTTTCCGGTGCTGGGAAGCCGGATATGAAGTGGTTTACTTCCCCGAAGCGCAAGTCCAAACGGACGGCCTACGGGCCAGCGCCGGAGGATTCACGGATTTCCTTAAAAAATGGCCCCTGCGCCAGCACTTAAAAGAAGCCGTGACCTATAGCATCAAGCACTTCATGCGCGGCAATCCCCACGCCCGCTACATCGATTCCCTGCCCTCAGAAGAGGTTAAGAGTAAAACGCCTGAACCGCCGAAAGCACCTCAGAAAGCTTAATCGTTTTAGCGTCTTTTTTGGTTATTTTCCTATTGAGTATCATTGTCATATTGTTCTTTGCACCAATTATCTTTGCTCGGCTCTTTCGGGCTACAAGGCCTTATTGAATATTCGTCAATTATTTCTTCCTTTCCATTATATGCCCTAAGTTCTAGGCTATTGCCTTTAACGGCCACTAACAAATAATATTGACCCGTAATATCATACATGCCGTCGTCCAAAATTTTGGATGTCTGCCCTTCATCGTAATTATAATATTTTTCCGGCGTATTATTGCCAGCTTGAAAAATCGCCGCCCCCTGGCCGACGCTGACATGAGTAATGCCATCTACGATATGCCTTTCGTAAGCGTTACCGTCACCGGCCAAGACCAAATCGGGCCTTGTTTCGCTGAAAATATCGTCTAAGTAGTCCTTTAATTCTTCCGGCCTTGGGCCACTATGAATAATATACGGATTGTGATGCGAATAAACAACGATTAATTCTGACTTCCCTCTCGCCCTTTTCAATTTTCGCTTAACCCAGGCTTTTTTCGCCGCGTCGAATATCCTGTTGGTATCGATACTCAAAAAGTAGACACCCTGATAATTAAACGAGTAAAAGCTGTCATGACCAAGCAGTTTCTGGATGAACTCGATCGCTTCATGGTTTCCCCTTGTTATCATGAAAGGATATTTTTCGATTAGTCCGTCGAATTGCTTAAAAATATCTCTCTTTATTTCAAGCAATGTCGAATTTCTGGTCATATCTCCCCCGTGAAGCACGAAATCTATTTCCTTATGCTTGATGATATTTGAAATCATTTCTGCATACAAGGGTTCCTTGTCGAAATAAGCGTCATCGTTTTCGGAGACCGGGAAATCGTTTTCCCTGGTATGGCCGAGAAAAACAAAATGAAAACCACCCCTGCCCAAGTACCCTGTCCTGAATGTACCCTCCTTCATGCCGTTTTCTGAAATTATCCTGTAATCGTAATCGGTGCCGGGAGCCAGATCGCCCAGGGCTAGCGTGTGAAACAGGCCGTCTATGACGCTCTCTCCGCGGATTATTTTTTTGAAACGACTTTCATCGCCATTTCGCAGACAGACATAATCATCCTCGCCGCCTTCGGAAATCCAATGGAGCAAAGCGCTTTTCGAGGCGTCTCTACCATAAGAAACAAAAGAATAGATTTTATTATTTTCCGTTTCCTTCAAGTCGCACTGTTCGTCATAATTCGAAGTTCCGGTATCTTGTTTTTCCGCTACTTGTTCTGCTTGCTCCTGTTCAGGGGCAAGCACCTGGAATTCGTCTGATAAATTGCTATTCTCTTCTTCCGGTGCAACAAAAGAAGCCGACACACTAATTTCGCCTAACTTGCCAATCTCTAAGTTACTGGCGTCTTCGCCTATCGAAGCACTTCCACTACCAATCTCCCCTGATGATTTTTTTTCCATCAATAAATAGCTGATTTGATTGACCACTAATAACCTATATTTTGAGAAGAGCGGGCTGGAAACTAAAATAAAGGCGAGCAGAATCAACGAACTGATGATTATCTTTTTCTTGCCGATTTTTTTAAGTAGACTCTTCATATTATTTTCCCATTGCGTTATTGAAACAGGTAATTTTATCGCTATAAAAATCCTGAACCGCTTTTAAAACTTGACTCAGTTTAATGCTTTCAGTGTCTTTTTTGGAACGCTCTTTCCACTCAACGCCCTTTTCTTTGAGCGTGCGCTCGGAAAGGAGCAGGCGAATGGGAATCCCAATAAGGTCGGCGTCGTTGAGCTTCACCCCGGCCCGTTCATCGCGATCGTCGTAAAGGACCTCCACCCCCGCGCCCAACAGCTTTTCGTAAAGCTTATCCGCTTCTTTTTCACCCCCCGGCAGCGAGAGCAGGTGTACTTGATACGGCGCCACGGACTTGGGCCAAAGGATACCCTTGTCATCATGATGCACCTCCACCACCGCGGCCATGCTGCGCCCAATGCCAATGCCATAACAGCCCATATAATAAGGCTTGCCTTTCCCGCTTTCATCCGTAAACATGGCCCGCGCCATGCGTGTGGAGTAATGCGTGCCCAGTTGGAAAATATTACCCACTTCAATCCCCCGCCCCTCCAGGAGTTTTTTGCCATCCGCCGTTTGGCAGTCCGCCGGCGGCAACGCGATATCTCCCTCAACGTCCGGCTGGTAATCGCGATCGATATTCATATTAAACATATCGCGATGCTTCTTATTCGCGCCCCCATAGGCATTGCGCACCCCCCGAAGCGATTCGTCCGCCACAATAAGAATCGCGGTGCCTTTTTTGGCTATTTTCTTAATACCCACCGGAGAAATAAAACCAGGTTCCGAGTGGATGATCATCC
>JAZDJE010000125.1:0-9366 GCA_043804325.1 Candidatus Peregrinibacteria bacterium | reverse complement strand
TGGGATTTGTCACCCCCGCCACCATTATTATTGCCGCCAACACGCTATTGGCTGGCGGCGCCATTGTTCCCTATACGGGAACTTATGTTCCGGGAGCTACACCCACCGGCACTGTGCAAATCAATCAGGTGGGCGCTATTGGAACCGTTATCTTGGCCGGTCCCACTCCCGCTACGGTGACTACCGCCACTTACAGCAATGCCAGCTCCGATGCGGGAACTTATGTTTTAAACTCCATTACGGCTCCGGCCGGATTTATGCTGGAAAGCGTAACAAATGGCGTTGGGAATACCCTAAGTGCGCCTTACTCGCAAAACTTAACGGATGACGGCACCATTATCTATAATATCAATTACACCGCCTTGGTGCTGGAAGGGACGGTGAGAGTCAATCAATTGGGAGCCGTGGGAACGGTTGATCTTCTCGGACCCACTCCCGCTACGGTGACTACCGCTACTTATTCTAATACCAACTCCGGGACCGGAAATTACACCCTTTCCGTCACCACTCCTGCCGGGTTCACCCTGGCCGGCGTGACCGACGGAGCCGGATCTACTTTGACTTCTCCTTACACCCAGACTTTGGCGGATGAGGGAACCATTACCTACAACGTGACTTATAATGCTATTCCTCAGGCCGATCCCGCTATAACTGTTAAAACCGCTTCTAATGAAACGCCTGCTCAAAGTGAAGTGGTTACCTATACCGTTTCTTACACCAACTTGGGTAATGTCGATGCCACTAACGTGACCCTCGTAGACGATTACGATGAAACGCGCTTGGAAAATATCAGTAGTATTTCTGACGTGAATTGTACCGATGACGGCACCCAAATCACCTGCCATTTTGCCACCATTGCCCCTGATGCTGCTGAAAGCTTTTCTTATACAGCTCAGGTTCGCATGGATGCTCCTGCGGGTGAAGACATCATCAATACCGCTACCATCACCAATGCCGATGAAAACGTAAACAATACTAACGATACTGCCAGTGTTGCCGTGAATGTCGTTGCGCTTCCCGATGTCACCATGACTAAAACTGCCGATGGCTCTAGCCTGATGCATAACGAAGTCATCACTTATACTCTCACCTTTACCCGTACCAATACTACTATTGCCGATGCGCTTAACTTTACGGTTAGTGATACGGTTACCGGCACGTCACGTATTGCGGGTAGCAATGGAGGTTCTGTGAACGTGATCATGAATAACGGCACTTGCGAAGGAACGGATGGCGCCACCTGTGTCAGTAACCAGATTGACCAAGCACCTATTGTGGTCCGCTTGCCTGAAGTGTTAGGCGCCCAAGCCGTTATTACCTACGAAGCCCGTGCCAATAATCAAGGCATTCCTACCAGCGGTGCCTCTATGATCAGCAATACTGCTACTGCCGTCGAAAATGCCGGATTGGTTGCTAATTTGACGGCTTCTCTTGATCTTCCTTTGGCAGGCCCTGCTTCGGAAGTGCCTCCTACTATTGTCCAGACTGCCGGAGGGGGTGGAGGGGGTGGAGGGGGTGGGGGTCGTGTCGTCTATCAAGGCACCATGGAAATTGAAGTTGAAAAACTCCTGTCCCTGGACGGCGTCAACTATCGCCCTGCCACAGAAGAAGGGATGGCCATTATTATCCCCGAAAAACAAGTCACTACTTTATTCGTGAAGGTCCGTATCGATAACGAAAAGAACCCTTTCAGCGCTAAGGACATCCGGTTCCGCCATTCTTTCGAACGAGGCGGCAGCGACATGTTCGGTGCATTGAAAAATGTCCAAAACGCCGCTTATAACCCGGAAAACGGTGAGATTACGGTCGGAAAGGTATTAGCCGGCAAGTCCCTGGAATTCAGTTATGAAGTGCGCATTGACGAGCGCGGCCAAAGCGACCTATTCGCCTTGGACAAGCTGGAACTGCTCGGATTTACGACAGGCCTTTCCACCGCTCAGGGGCATCTGACCTATAAGGGTACGGGGGTAACGACCAGCTACGTCATTGCCGGCCAATTGCCCGCCAATGTTATTCCTGTCGATTTTACCGCTCCCGCTGGTGAGGATTCCGCCCTTCGCGTCCGTGTTTCTTCCAACACCCGTACGGCTGGCTTGGGCGATTCGGTGACTTTCACCGTTACCGCCTACAATACCGGCAACACTGACCTGACCAATTTGGTCGTCACTCATGAGTACGATGAAAGCGGCCTGAAGGTGACCCGTGCCGTAGGCGCCCGCGACAATGGCAGTGAGCTTTCCTGGAATCGCACTATTTTGCGCCCCGGCCAAACCGCGACTTATCAATTCACCGCCCAGGTCAAGGGCACAGCCGCTTCCGTGGTCCGTGGATTGACCCGCGCCGCCCTGAGCGAGTTCGATTACAATAACCAAATCGAAAATTGGCTGAATATCGGTGCCGCCGCTTTACAGCCTGACCGCTCTTATGAACTGGCGCGAACAGGTGCCGGCCAACTGATGCTGATGTTGCTTATCTCTGTCTTAGGTTACTTTGGCTACAGGCATCAGCACTACCTGCGCCTGAAGAGACTGGCCTTGAAGCCTCTCTAAAACATTGCATTACTAAACGGTTGAAAGGGCTCGTCGTGTAGCAAAGGGCGCGACGAGCCCTTTAAAAATATTCAACATCATCTAATGTCTCTTTCTTGCAGGTTATATATATCCTTCAGGCGTGGCCCAAAAAGGGGCGCGCATCCCTTTCGGCCTATTTCCGATTTCTTTTTCCTAAGCCATTGGCTAAAGAGTTCACATAAGTCGTCATCTCCTACATAAAACCCGACCCCTCTTTGAGTTGCAAAAGACTTAAGGAAAATTTTAATGAGGGGGCTGATACCGATCCCAAGCCAATTTTTGCACTTGTATTTCACCTGTTGATAAAGTTCTTCATTCACTCGAATAATGACTTGCCTTTGTTTGCTCATGAGATAGAAGTTAGGGTAGTAAGGTTAAAGGATACTATTAAAAATGATAGCAAAAAGATAGCAAAATTGATATAGTCCTGAAGGAGGAATACGTTGAGCGCGGTTTTGTGAATTTTCGTATTAATTCTATTTTGGAATTTAGTTATTTTATTGTATCGTTATTGCGTTGTAATTTTTCATGCACTATGGCTGAGAATTTGATGGACAAAGTGGTTTCACTTTGCAAGCGCCGGGGATTTGTGTTCCCGGGGTCGGAAATTTACGGGGGGCTGGCTAATACGTGGGACTACGGCCCCATGGGCGCCCAGCTCAAAAAAAATATCCAGGACGCGTGGTGGAAGTTTTTTGTGACCAGTCGGTTAGACATGGTGGGACTGGATGCCGCGGTGCTGATGAACCCCAAAGTATGGAAGGCCAGCGGGCATGTGGACTGTTTTAACGACGCGTTGGTGGACTGCAAAAAATGCAAAAGCCGTTTTCGGGCAGACCATTTGATCGAAGACGCGGTGAATGACTTGAAGGTAGAGGGCTTGTCCACGGAGGATTTGGACAAATTGATCACCACCAATAAAATCAAGTGCCCGGAATGCGGCGCGCGGGATTTTACCCAAGCGCGCGTCTTTAACCTGCTTTTCCAAACTTATATTGGGCCCGTGGCCAAGGATAGCGAGCCGGTGTACTTGCGCGGGGAATTGGCGCAGTCCATGTTCGTGGATTTTAAGGCCATTCAGGAGACGGCCCGCAAAAAACTTCCCTTTGGCGTGGCGCAGGTGGGCAAGTGCTTCCGCAACGAAATCACGCCCGGAAACTTTATTTTCCGCACCATCGAATTCGACCTGATGGAGTTCGAGTGGTTCATCCACGAAAAAGACTGGGAAAAGTGGTTTGATTACTGGCTTAAGGAAATGAAAAAGTGGCTGGAGGTGGTGGGGATTGACCCCTACAAGACGCGCGTGCGGCAGCACACCCAAAAAGAGCTTTCCCATTATTCCAAAAAGACGGTGGACATCGAATTTGAAACGCCGTTTGGCTGGAAAGAGTTGTATGGATTGGCATATCGCACGGATTTTGATTTAAAGAACCACCAAAAGCACAGCGGCAAAGATTTGGTTTATTTTGACCCGGAAACGAACGAAAAAGTGGTCCCCCATGTGATCGAGCCCACGTTTGGGCTCACGCGCTCGGTCTTGATGGTCCTTTTAAGCGCTTACCACGAGGAAACAGTCAAAGATGCCAAAGGAAACGATGAAACGCGCGTCGTGCTCCGGCTCAATAAAAATATCGCCCCGTTCCAGGTGGCCGTATTGCCCTTAGCCAACAAACTCAATGCTGACGCCAAAAAGGTTTTTGAGCTTGTCGCTCCTCATTTTTCATCGGATTTTGATGTGACGGGATCCATTGGCAAACGCTATCGCCGACAAGACGAAATCGGCACACCTTATGCGGTGACTTTCGACTTTGACAGCCTGGAAGACCAAAGCGTTACCGTACGGGACCGGGATTCCATGAAACAAAAGCGCATCAAAATCGAAAAGCTTGTCGCTTATTTGGAAAAGGCCCTGGCCTAGTCTTTGGAGGACAGCATGTAAAATTCGATGAGGAAGATGATAGCCAAAAGCAGCAACGCATCCCACCACGTCAGCACGCGGAGCCTTTGAAAAGCCAGCGCCACCACGATCATGACCGAAAGCAACACCCCTTCACGCAAGGCGGTGTTTAAGTAACTGCCCGCGGGCTTATTGCCCAACCATTCCCGCAAGTAATAAATCAGCAGAGCGAACGTCCCCATCAATGCGATAAAAAGGCTGGTGTAAAACAGGCCAAGCGCCAGGTATCCGGAAAGAAAGGGGGACATTTTATTGATGACCACAAGCCATGAAGCCCACCCAAAAACCGCGGCGACGGCGATGCTAACGATGTAGGGATTTCGAATGAACATAGGAATGACGTAAAGGCAAGGCCATGATACCGAAAATCAGTTCACTTGTCTTTAAAATTCGGTATAATACCCAGGACGCCACGTCATGATAAAAAATATCAAAAAACATTTTTCCTATTCTCTGATTTTGGCGCTGCTCTTGATCCAGCAGGTGTATGCCGTAGACGTTTTTACCGATGTCAGTTCAGTCCATCCCCATTATGAGGCCATTACCGCTTTGCACGAACAGGGCATCATTCAGGGCTATGAAAACAACACCTATCGTCCGGACCAGTTGATGAACCGGGCGGAAGCGCTGAAAATTATTCTACTGGGGTCGGATATTTTTGTGCCCGACATTCAGCCGGGGGAAATTTTTCCCGACGTCGTCTACGGCGTGTGGTATGCCAAATACGTGGCCAAGGCTAAAAATCTGAATATTGTGGGCGGGGACAGCCACACCGGCCTATTCCGTCCGGGGGACACCATTAACCTGGCGGAAATCCTGAAGGTTCTGATCGAAGCGAATGGGATCAGCGTGAAGTTTCCGAGTGAGCACCCATACCTTGACGTCCCGCCGGACGCGTGGTTCGCCCCTTATTTTGATTACGCCAAGGTAGTGGGTTTACTGGACCCATCGGGGGATGAAGACGTGTTCCCGGCCATGCCTGTAAACCGCGGGTTAATGGCGGAACTGATTTACCGCATCGGCCAAAAGCCCAAAGCGGACGGCGGCTATGGGAAGGCCAGTTATTATGGGGAAACCTTTCATGGACGCACCACTGCCAGCGGTGAAGTGTTTGACGCCTCCGACTTTACGGCGGCCCATCGCACGTATCCCTTTGGCACGTGGCTGAAGGTCACCAACATGGAAAATAACGAAACGGTCCTGGTGCGTGTGAATGACCGTGGACCGTATGCAGGGGATGATCGGGTGATCGACCTTTCTAAGGCTGCTTTTGAGTCCATTTCACCCCTGTCCCGCGGAGTGATTACGGTAACGGTGGAGATTTCCAGCGCTCCCGCGGACCCCTCCGTCCCAGAAACGGAAACGGCTAGCGACCCCCAACCCCCTGCCGATGAGCCTGCGGACGCCCCTTCTGAAGAAACGGTTGTTCCCGAAGAAACAGTCCCTCCGGAAACGCCGAACCTGCAAACCCAGCAGACCGCCTGCCCGGAAAAACAGGGCCTGCATTTTTTGGCCAGGGACTTTTTTGAAAACATTCTTTTGGACCAAACCATCCCCAGCCATGTGGTTGTGGATGAAGTTTTGACCCTCTCGGGGAAAACGACTGTTTTTACCAATGCGCTCACGGCGTTTTTAGTGGACGAAAGCGGCAAACAAACCGCTTTTTCCACACCGGTGACGGACCGGAATTTTTCGGTGAACGTCCCCTTCTCTGTCCGCGGAAACTATCAGTTTGGCCTGATCCCCGCCAAGGAAGGCACTAGTTTGATCCAAACGCTGACGGTACTGCCTTATGCCTGTCTCCAAGAGAGTGAACGGTCTTCGCGCGATCCTGTCACTGGGCTTGGGGCCACCGTGGAAGACGGAGAAAGCCGGATTTACTGGAACAAGGGGGCTTATAACCTGTTCCAGCTCACTTTTTTGCAGGAGGGGCAATTCAAACGGGTCATCGTCCATGACGTGGATCATTTCCAACCCCGTTACGCTGATTTTAAAGATTTCAAAGCTGGCGCTGTCGCCATTCATTTGCGCGGAGGAATTTTGACGGACAATTCTTTGCTGGAACCCGCCGTGATCGAGTGGAGCCCCGCAACCACTTTAACCGTTGATGTGGTCACCCACGAAAAATACATCATTGAGGCGGACCAGGCAGAAGTGACCCGGCTCCCCCAACCCGCCCGCAATGGGCGGATCCTCAAGGTGGAATTCAAACCCAAAACCGCTATCCGTTCCGATGCCGCCCTCATCCTTCCCAATGGCGATGTGAAGGATATTGTCCTATCGGGTGTTGGACAGCAACCCATTAAAAATCAAAACGGGCTCGACGTTTTTCCGCCTTCCAACGATACGGTTGAATTCAGCTTCCGCCCCGCTCAAACCGGGCTGCACTTTATTGAAATCAATAATGCCGAAGGACTGGCCGCCATCAATATCCCTGTCTACGCGGAAAACACTTTCCCGCTTTTACCCAATTTAATGGAGCTTCAGGAGCGTAAGACCGTGGATTTGGGCAATGACCTCTCTGCCCTTCACCAGCCATTTCTCAACTTGGTGAATAAAGACCGGCAGACGTTTGGCAAATCCGCGGTAGCCCTGGATAACCCGTTGAGCCAATTGGCCCAGCATCGGGCGGACGACATGGCACAGAACAATTACTTCAGCCATTGGGACCGGAGTGGGCGGGATTCTAACACTTTGCGCAAAGACTTTGCGATCACCCAGGTCATTGCCGAAAACCTGGCCAAAGACGTGAATTTGGAGTTTGCGGAATACGGGCTCATGCATAGCGCCATCCACCGCAAAAACCTGCTGAACGGCGACTGGACCCGAGTGGGCTTTGGCATCAGCCGCCATGCGGACGGGACGTATGTATTTGTCCAAATCTTTTCGGAAGACCCCTTGGATTTGAGCAATATGGCCTCCATCCGCCAAACGATTTTAAAGACCGCTAACGCCAATCGCACCAATCCCCTTGTGTTACGGGACGACTTGGAAACCCTGGCCCAGGCATGGACGGAACGGATGGCTAACGAAGATTTCTTTGAGTTCAACGCGCCGGACGGCACGTCGATTTTCGATGTGATCCAGGCGGCGAATTTAACCACGCGCGTGGGGACTTATATTGTGGGCAATATCAGTTTTGCGGCAGCCTTAGGACAAATCGCTGAAAACAGCGCCTTGCAAAACGGCAGTTGGCAAGGCATTGGCATTGGCGTTAAGCAGGATAGCGTCGGGATCATCAAGGTCACCCTGATTTATTCCGAGTAATTATTTTTCGTCCTTCGAGTAAATGTGCATGTACTCGGTTTTGTCATAATCGAAGAGCTCATCTTCTTTAAAGAAGCGTTTGATTTCGCGCTTGGCCGTACTGGCGCTATCGGAGGCGTGGATGACGTTGCATTGGAACCCCATCCCCAAGTCGCCGCGAATGGAGCCGGCATCGGCAGAACGAGCTTTGGTGATTCCCGTGATGAGACGAACCGCTTCAATGGCCTCCACCCCTTCCCAACATTGCGTGATGATGGGCGTGCTTTGCATGAACTTTTGGATGCTTTTAAAAAAAGGTTTGTCGGCCAAATGGGCGTAGTGTTCCAAAATAATGGCTTCGTCCAGCGTCATCATTTTCATGCCAACGAGTTTAAGGCCTTTATTTTCAAAGCGCTTGGTGACTTCGCCAATCAGACCGCGTTGGATGGCATCGGGTTTAATTAATACGAGTGTGCGTTCCATGGTATATAGGATTAATTAGTAATGGAGTAATTTTTCAAAACGTTCTTTATCATCATACGGCCCAATGATGGCGAGTTTCAAGTTTTCCTCTTTAAACAGCTTTTTGGAAAGTTTGTGAACGTCTTCCGCAGTGACGGCGTCGATCGTTTTGAGGATTTTTTCCACATTCCAAATGTCCCGATAGAGCAAGGCTTGTTTTCCCATGAGATGCGCGTATTCCTCGCTGTCTTCCAGGTGGAGGATGATTTTCCCCTTCATGAACTCTTTTGCCTTTTTTAATTCGGGGTGGGTAACGGGTTCCTGAACGATGAGTTTGTATTGTTCCAAAATGGCTTCAATAGCCATATCGATGCGGGAGATATCGATGCCGGCGGAAGTAGAAATAACACCGGTATCCGTGTAGTCGTCCGTGGCGGTGCGGATGTAGTAACACAAGCCTTTGGCCTCCCGGACGTTTAAAAACATGCGGGAGCTCATGTTGCCCCCTAAAATGACGGAGAGGATTTTCTCCGTGTATTCGTCTTTGCTGCGGGCCGGCACGCCCTCCACGCCGATGATGAGGTGGGCCTGTTCGGTTTTTTTGTGCTGGAGAATGAGTTTGCCTTTTGAATATTCCTTTTTATAAGGGTCATGGTTTTTGGCGCGCTTTCCATCTTTAAACGGAAAATATTCGGAGACGAGTTTCTGGACTTCGCTATCCGTGATATCCCCCGCCACACTAATAACTGCGTTGTCCGGGGTATAGAGGGTGTTTTTGTAATCCACGAATTGCTGGCGGGTCAAACTTTTAATGACGCTTTTTTCGCCAATTTGGTCCCAGCCCATGGGTTGATCCCCAAAGAGCAATTTTTCAAAATCCCAGCCCACCTGGTACATGGGGGTGTCCTGATACATATTGTATTCTTCCAGAATAACCCCCCGCTCTTTGTCGATTTCCTCCTGGATGAAAGCAGCGTTCAGCATCATGTCGCCAATGACATCGAAGGCGATTTTCTTGTGACTTCCCGCGAGCTTCACAAAATAGCCCGCGTATTCTTTACCGGTGAAGGCATTGAAATCTCCCCCCACAGAATCGATGGCGGAAGATACCTCGGCCGCGTTTTTATAACG
>JAZDJE010000124.1:0-3295 GCA_043804325.1 Candidatus Peregrinibacteria bacterium | reverse complement strand
GTGAGCCCGTAGGTAAAGAGCTCCGTTTCGTCCGGCAGGTAGCGGGCTCTCAGGAATTCCGGGTTCAGGCTTAAAAAGGTGTTGAAGTGGAAGCCTCCCATGTCTTTGCGCACCGTCCACCCTATTTTATTGGCCATGCTTTGAAGGGGGACGAAGAGCGTTTTATTGGGGCTTTCGGGGAGGGGGAGCGCGCGTAAGTTCACATACCCTTTGACCCACGTGTTTTTGGGGAGGTTGGCAAAGGCTTTACGGTATTCTACGTCTTCGGTTAACGGCATGACTTTCCCCTGCCATACGCCGTGGATGGTGGCCAGCAATTTGGCGTCCTGGCTGATGAACAGATACGGCCCCGCAAAGCTGAATGCCAGGTTTTGTCCCTGGGGGTAAATGTAAATGGGGAATTCCTCCGTGCCCCGGTTTTGGAGTTTTTCCTCTTCCAGCGCCAGTTTGTTTAGGAAGCTAAAGGCTTGCCGGCGCGTGGCGGCGCGGAAGAACACAACGGGTTTTTGCTGGATCATGGCTACGCCGATATTCTTTGTAGCCCATTGGGGGATTACGTTTTCCTCCAGGCCGAACCGCTTGAGCAGGGGCTGGGCGGAAAGCGCTTGTTGGAGCGGTGATTTGTTGAGCTTGTGAGGCAGCCCCCGGCTTTCCAACTCCACATAAACGGTAGTGATTTCCGCGGGGAGCAGGGAATCGATGGAGCGGCTGGTGTAGTTGGTCCAGGCGTTGTGGGCAAACCACGCGGCAATCAAGACGGCTCCCAGGCCAAGAATTCCAAAAAGTGTCCGATCTGAAGTGGATCGCTTTTTGCTGTGCAGGCCTCTTAGCGTTTTTATGAGGAGTTTTTTGTCGATCATGGTTAGTCCTTTTTGGATTCTTTGACCTCCGTTTCCTTGCCGCACTGTTCGCATTTGATGAGGTGCTTCTTGGCTTGGACTTGCAGCCCCTTGCACACCGTGCAGGGTTTTTCCAGGGGCTTGCCCCACGTGGCAAAGTCGCAGTCGGGATAACCACTGCAGCCATAAAATATTTTCCGGCGTTTGGTCCGCTTTTCCACAATGTCCTTTCCGCATTTGGGGCATTTGATATTCAGCGAATGGGACAGGGGACGGGTGGATTTGCATTGGGGATAGCCGCTGCAGGCCAAGAATTCCCCAAAACGGCCATTTTTAACCACCATTGGCTTACCGCATTTGTCGCACTTTTCGTCTTTGTATTGTTTTTGGAGTTTGGCTTCTTTTTCCCGGTCTTCCTTCATGGGCCTGGCGTTTTTGCATTCGGGGTATTTGGAACAACTGAGGAATTTTCCGTTACGGCCTAATTTTACTACCATGGGCGCGCCGCATTCGTTGCATTTTTCATTGGTTTTTTCGTGAATGACATCTTCTTTTTTGATGTCTTCCTTTTTTTCTTCCAGGAGTTTTTCGAAGGGTTTGAAGAACTTGTCGATGACCGGTTGCCATTTCTTTACTCCGTCTGCAATATCGTCCAGCTCTTTTTCCATTTCCGCGGTAAAGCCATAGTCCACGATGTCCGGGAAGTGCTTGACTAAAAAGTCATTGACAATAGTACCGATTTCTAAAGGGTAGAGCTTTTTATCTTCCCGTTTTTCAATATAGCCCCGGTTCATGATAGTGGAAATGGTGGGGGCGTACGTGCTAGGCCTGCCAATGCCTTCCGACTCTAATTTTTTGACCAGGCTGGCTTCCGTGTACCTATAAGGGGGTTGGGTGAACTTTTGCTCGGAATTGATCTTGATGAGTGCGCAGTGTTCCCCCTCTTCGATTTCCGGCAGGATTTGGTCTTTGTTGTTTATCTCGTCGTCCGGATGGTCGTAGCTTTCCATGTAGGCTTTCATGAAACCCTGTTCTTTTAATATCCGCCCTTTGGCTACCAGTTCGTAGTGGTTGTCCGTTTGTACGGTGACAGTAGTGGTGTCAAATACGGCATCGGGCATTTGGGTGGCAATGGCCCGTTCCCAAATGAGCTTGTACAGCTTGTATTGATTGTGGTCCAAATGAGGTTTTAAGTCCTGCGGCGTTTTTTCCAGGTGGGTGGGGCGGATGGCTTCGTGCGCTTCCTGCGCGCCGCGGGTTTTTTTACTGAACACGCGCGGATTTTCCAGCACGTATTTTTTACCATACATTTCCTCGATGATTTTGGGCGCTTTTTTAAGGAATTCCTGAGACAGGTTGAACGAGTCCGTGCGCATGTAAGTGATCAGCCCTGTGTGTTCTTTGCCGTGTTTCACCCCTTCGTATAATTGCTGGGCCACCATCATGGTTTGTTTGACGGAAAAATACAGCTTGCGCGATGCTTCCTGCTGCAAGGTGCTGGTGATAAAGGGTGGAGGGGGTTGATGTTTGGCCTTCTTTTTTTCGACCTCAGCCACTTCGTATTTGGCTTTATGCAGGTCGTCCAGCACGTTGTCCGCTTTCTTTTTGTTGCCCACGTTGGCCTTTTTTCCATTGATTTTGTTCAATTCTGCGGCGAATTCACCTTCCTTGGCCTTGAGGTGGGCGGCAATTTTCCAATATTCCTTGGGCTTGAAATTTTCAATTTCCCGTTCCCGTTCCACAATCAGCCGTACGGCTACGCTTTGCACGCGGCCCGCGCTTAAACCGGCCCGTATTTTAGACCATAGCAAGGGGGACAATTTGTAGCCCACTAATCGGTCCAGTACGCGGCGGGCCTGTTGGGCATGCACCAGGTGCATGTCGATATTCCTTGGGTTTTCCAGTGCATTTAAAATGGCGGGTTTGGTGATTTCGTGGAATGCGATCCGTTGAAAATGCCCCTTTTTTAAATCCAGTGCGTGGACTAAATGCCATGCGATGCTTTCCCCTTCGCGGTCATCATCCGTTGCCAGCCAGACCATGGTATTGGGGTATTTGTGGACCAGCTCTTTTAGCTCTTTGACGAGTTTTTTCTTGTCCGGGCTGATTTCGTAATGGGGTTCATAGTCGTGGTCCACGTCAATGGACAGGGTTTTTTTGGGCAAATCCCGAATATGCCCCATGGAGGCTTTTATATTGTATTTGGCACCCAGAAATTTTTTTAGTGTTTTTGTTTTAGCGGGAGATTCCACTATGAGGACATGATTCATACGCCTTATTATGGATAAGTAACGACCCTCACCATACCGTATACCCCTATCGCGTTGCAAGCTTTTATTTTTTACAGTTGATTGAGAGGTACAACAAAAGTGAGTTTGGTGTCAAATATATATTTTTTGGCTTAAATAAGCCAAAAAAAACGAATAAAAAAAGTGGACAAAGGACTTTTTCGCTTA
>JAZDJE010000123.1:0-7785 GCA_043804325.1 Candidatus Peregrinibacteria bacterium | reverse complement strand
TCATCGTCCCCGCGGCGCTGATGCCGCGAGAAGAGGACTTCGACAGGATCATGAGGGGAGGGAGACGGCCGTTCGACGCCGACTCGCCCCCAACTCCCATCGGGACCACCATTCACTAGGTTCAAAGCAGACCGAAACAGGTAAAAGACCGGTCCGCCGACTCGGTCTGCTCCAAACCAAGGAAAACCCCCGCCACACCGCGGGGGTTTTCTTCAAAAATCGGAAAATTTATACATAATTTGACACGCGCTATAGCAAAAGTTACATTAATCACCGTACGCCTCCTGTGAATACCAAAATAAACTTTGCGTAAAAATTGGGGGCATATGCTCCTTGGAAACTAGGGTTATCTCTATCCAAAATATCTCTCTATTTTGATGGCGACCGATTTGGCTATAAATTTTTGTAGTTAAAGCCGTCGCCATCAACGTGTGCGTGAAGGGGCGACTACAAAAGCCTTCACGCAAAGAAGGAGAGAACCATGACCATTCGCGAGAAGAAGGCCCGACCCCCCAACATCCTGGGTGGACGGACCAACGACGTGGCGGCCTGCACGACGAACGACCTGACCGCCCACTAGCACGACAGCTGCTGGGAGGTCAAACAACTGGCTAGAGAAAGCCCACGATGACGTAACCGACGCAAGTCTGGGCGACGTCTCTAACCAGGGAGAGAACTCTCCCCCCCTGCACATGTGTCAGCTCGCAAGCTGAAGGCAACGCAGGGGGTTGTTCTAAATAAACAAAATTTTCAAACCTTCCGCTGTGTGCTAAACTAAACTCCGAAAATAACTCAAAAAACATGTCTGTAGCCAAGTACAAAATCTTTGCCGGCTCTTCCCATCCCAAGCTGGCGATGGAAATTGCCAAACATCTCAAAAAACCACTAGGGAAAATCAGTCTATCCACTTTTTCCTGCGGGGAAAAATACATCGTACTGGAAGAAACGGTCCGGGGTCACACGGCCTTTATCGTCCAAACCTGCACAGACCAAAACGTAAACGAGGACTACATGGAGCTTTTCCTGATGTGCGACGCCATGAAGCGCTCATTTGCCAGCAAGGTTCATGTCATTTTGCCTTACTTTGGGTATTCCAGACAAGACAAAGTCCACATTCCCCGCGAACCGATTTCCGCTAAAGTCATCGCGGACCTGCTCATTGCCGCAGGCGCGGACCACGTGGTCACGCTCCAGCTCCACGCCGACCAGGAACAGGCGTTTTTTGACGTCCCCGTGGACAATTTGAGCATCAAAAAACTGTTTGCCGAATACTTCAAAACCAAAAAACTAACAAACGTGGTAGTGGTTTCCCCAGATGCGGGAGGGGCCAAAAATGCCAAAGGGTTTGCCGACCAACTTAATGCTCCTTTTGCCATCATCCACAAAGCCCGCCCTTCTCATAACGTTTCCCAAATAACCCACGTCGTCGGCGATGTAAAAGATAAAACCTGTATCATTTACGATGACATGGTCGATACGGGGGGCAGCGTGATCAACGCCAAAACAGCCCTGTTAAAAGCGGGGGCTAAAAAGGATGTTTATCTCTGCGCCACCCATCCCATTTTTTCCGGAAAAGCGCCCACCAACCTCAAAAAGGCGAAGTTCAAAGAAGTGGTGGTCTCTAACTCCATGCCTATCTCCGCTAAAAAGAAATTTAAAGGGCTCAAAGTAATTTCTGTAGCCCCCTTACTGGCTGGCGTGATCGAAAGCGTCACCCACCAAAAATCCGTCAGTTCTTTGGTTTATTAAAAACTTAAAAAGTAAAATTTAAAATTATGAAATTGGCAATCAACGGTTTTGGCCGCATTGGCCGCCAAACCCTCCGCATCCTCTTACAAAAAAAATCTAAACTGGAAGTCGTGGCCATCAACGATCTAACGGATAACGCCACGTTAGCGCATTTATTCGCATTCGACTCCACTTACGGACGATACCCCGGGACCGTAAAAACGGAAGGGAAAAACGCCATCGTTATCGACGGTAAAAAAATCCAAATCGTGGCCGAAGCGGACCCGGAAAAACTCCCATGGAAAAAATTAGGCATAGACATTGTACTGGAATGCACAGGGCGTTTCCGCACCCATGAAGACGCTAGCAAACATTTAAAAGCAGGGGCCAAAAAAGTTATCGTGTCTGCCCCCTGTAAAGGCGATAAAGGTGCCGACGTGAACATCGTGATGGGCGTAAATGAAGAAACGTATAACGCCAAAAAACACCAGATCATTTCCAACGTCAGCTGTACCACCAACTGCCTGGCGCCCATAGCTAAAGCGCTGCACGACACGTTCACCATCAAACGCGGGTTGATGACCACCATCCATGCCGCCACCAACGACCAAAAAATCCTGGACCTCCCGCATAAAGACCTGCGGCGGGCGCGAAGCGTGCTGGGAAACATGATCCCCACCACCACCGGCGCCGCTAAAGCGGTGGGACTAGTCATCCCGGAGCTTAAGGGTAAGCTGAGCGGCTTGGCCGTGCGCATCCCCACCAAAACCGTATCCCTGGTGGACCTAACAGTGGAAGTTGCCAAAAAAACGACGGCGGAAAAAGTGAATGCCGCCCTGGAAAAACGCGCTAAAAAAACCCCAAAAATTCTGGAAGTGGAACATAGGCCCCTCACCGCTATCGACTTTCAACAAGACCCCCACTCCTCCATTGTGGATGCCATGAGTACGGAAGTGATGGACGGTACTTTTGTAAAAGTCCTGGCGTGGTACGACAACGAATGGGGCTACAGTAACCGCCTGGCCGACCTAGCCGAATATATCGCAAAAATAAAATAAGTAATAGACCATGCAGTTAACAAGTTATGGCGCCGCACTAGAGGTAACCGGTTCGCAGCATTTATTAGAGGTAAACGGCAAAAAAATATTATTGGACTGCGGGCTGTTCCAAGGGAGAAGACGAGAGACATTTGAAAAAAACGCGACTTTGAGGTTTAACGCCGAAAAAATCGACATGGTTGTCCTCTCCCATGCCCATATTGACCATAGTGGCAACATTCCCACTTTGGTAAAACACGGGTTCAAAGGATTGATATATTGCACCGAAGCCACACAAAGCCTATGCGAAGCCATGCTTTTGGATAGCGCCTACATCCAGGAAAGTGATGCGGAATTTTTTGCGCGCAAACTCCCGGAAACCGCTCTTAAACCCATTGAACCGCTTTATACCCAAGAAGATGCCAAACTAGCGCTCCAGCAATTTAAAGGAGTGCCTTATAACAAAAAAATAAAACTCGCCGACGGAGTCCAAGTCACTTTACATGAAGCGGGCCATGTATTGGGCGCCGCGCTGCTCATTTTAGAAATTGAAGACAAAGAAGACGGTACAAAAAAAACTTTTTTTTACACCGGTGACCTGGGCCGCTACCGACTCCCCATACTTAAAGACCCCTACCAAGTTGAAAAAGCGGACTACGTCCTAACGGAAAGCACGTATGGCAACCGCACCCACGACCCTATAGAAGAAGGTATTCCCGCGTTGGCGCGCATCATCAACCGCACCGTAAAGCGAGGGGGGAAAATAATCATCCCTGCTTTCGCGCTGGAACGGACACAGGAATTAATTTACAGTATCCACACCCTTAACCACGATGGTAAAATCCCAAAAAACCTGCCTATTTTTATAGACAGCCCCCTAGCGAGCGAAATCACAAGAATTTTCAAAAAATACATGGACCTGTATGACCACGAACTCAAAACCAAGTTTAAAGACGTGCACAACCCCTTTGAAATGCGGCAGCTCAAGCACACGAACTCCGTGGAAGACTCCAAAAAACTCAACAACTTCATCGGCCCCTGCATCATTATTGCCGCCAGCGGCATGTGTGAAGCCGGCCGCATCCGCCACCACCTCAAAAACAACATCGAGGACCCCAAAAACAGCATTGTCATCGTGGGCTACCAAGCGGAAAACACGTTGGGGCGCAAATTAGTGGATGGCGACCCCATGGTTAAAATCTTCGACGAAATGTATAAAGTAAAAGCGGAAGTAGTAATTTTGGAAGCTTTTAGCGCCCACGCGGACATGAACGACTTGGACGATTATTTGGGCAAAATAAAAGGGACCAAAAAAATCATGCTAGTCCATGGCGAAATTGACCAATCCCAAACGATGGCAGAGCGCCTCCGCGGACTCACCGGCGCCGAAACCATCATCATGGAACCCGGAAAAACCGTACAGCTATAGACAATAAATGGCATTTTCGTTAGACTTTGCAGCGCACTCACAAGTGTCAAGTCACGGAGAGATACCCAAGTGGCTGAAGGGGCGGCTTTGCTAAAGCTGTAGGGGGGCGAATGCTCCCGCGAGGGTTCGAATCCCTCTCTCTCCGCCATTTAAAGTACCAATTCCAATCCCCGGCCCAGGTTTTTCTTCCCCCTCATCACAATCAGCTCATCGATAAGGCCCTGCTCTTTAAGCGATGCGTAAAGCGTAGGTCCCGGCTCCACCAGAACCGATAAAATACCAATAGAAGCAAGGTATTTGAACAGCCGTCGCAAACAAACACGTTTTTTAGTAGGGCTTTTCCAAAAATTAACCCCTCGCGGCGCACGTCCCAAAGTCGTCGCAATCAAATGATTGCCATCCTTTAAAACTTTGGCATTGGGAGGGATTCGTAACTGCGAATCGAGTATGATCCGAAGGGGGTCTGCCCCCTTCCCATAACGTACCGTCAGCCGAGGATCGTCGGCTAACACCGCCCCAATCCCAACCAATATGGCCTGATGTTGGGCGCGCAGTCGGTGGACTTCCCGATCTTGAGCGATGCTGGTAAGCCTCACCGGACGCCCCCCCTCCCCCGCCACAAACCCATCGGCGCTCATGGCGATTTTAACGGTAATATAAGGCCTCTTTTTCTCCACCCACGTAAAAAAGAATTTATTGAGTTCCCGGCACTCATGGGCAACACGGCCCTTCAAAAACTCCCAATGTTGTGGATGAGCGCTCTTCTGAAAAGGATCCCGTGACCCACAAACAATCCGCGCAATCCCCGCTTGCGCAATAGCGTCCGCACAAGGCGGCGTCTTCCCATAATGCCGACAGGGTTCCAACGTCACATACATCGTAGCTCCTACAAGATCGGATTTCTGCTTAACCGATCGGATCGCATTCACTTCCGCATGCGCCCCTCCAAACTTTTCGTGATACCCCTCTCCAATCACCTTGCCCCCCTTCATAATCACCGCCCCCACCATGGGATTCGGCGCTACGGCCCGCCCTCCAAGCCGCGCTAACTTCAATGCCCTGCGCATGAATTTTTCGTCTTTCATCATAGCTGATCTATGATAGAATACTTTGCCCAATTGATCTACTTTTCCGCCAAGGCGGATGGAGCAGGTCTTGGTCATTCACAGCGTTGGTTTATGTGTTGGATGCTATGCGGAGTTACAAAACTTGCCGCTCTCCATGGCATCCAACGTTTGGACAAGGAGGCTCTACACATGTACCCGACCCCGGATATGCTTCGACTGTTCGTAGTAACAGCAATCAGTTGCATAGTCTTTATCCTCAGCAGCACCGTGTCGATCCTGATAGCGACCGGTGTGCTATCGGTCCCCCTATGGGGAACAGTCGCCATTGGGGTAACTACCCTGGCGTCCCTGTGGCTCACCCTCAAAAAGAGGAAACAATTCATAGGGCCTTGAACCCAACCGACGCTGCTCCCCTCGCGGCGCCCGATCCTATCGGGCGCCGCAGGATCTTCAACATGCCCAAAAATCTTTTGACAAAAACGCACCCCATAACACAGGGGGCCCAGACTGTCTATCCCACCCACCCATTGAGTCAAATAAGAGTCAATCTGACTCAAGTAGTAAAAACTATAAACCAGAAAGTCCCAAGACAAGAAAAGATTGACAAACAATATTTTTTAAAGTAAAAAGACTCCGTAGTATCCCAACGAATCTTATGCGAAAAATTAACTTTTTGGTAACCGATATTTTATTTCAACAAATCGAAGAAGTAATGTCCCGACTTGGCATTCGTGTTAAATCGGAATTTTTTCGTATGCTGGCATTGGCCTGTATAAAAGAAAATAAAGTCATTCCAAAAATCACCAAGCCAAAGCTCCGACTAACCCCAAAAGAAAAAACAATAACCTCTATTTTAACAACAAAAGCCTGCACAATAGACGATTTGGTCATGCTAACAGGCCTACCGATAGCAGAGATATCAAGTCTGCTCATCCAACTATTACTAAAAGACGTCGTTACAGAAGAAGGAATAAATTGGAAATTAAATAAATTTTAGTATTTAAATGAATAAGCGCCATGCCATCAAAGCTGTATTGTGTTGAACTCCTGGGACTGGAGGGTAATTTAGTGGAAATCGAGGTTGATAAGCTAGGGGGAATACCTACCTTTACCATTGTGGGCCTCCCCGATACCGCCGTAAAAGAAGCTAGCGAACGCGTAAAAAGCGCTATTAAAAACTCCGGTTTTCTTTTTCCGCGGAGCAAAATCATCGTCAACCTGGCCCCAGCCGACCTAAAAAAGATCGGCCCACGGTACGACTTGGCAATTGCCCTGGGAACTTTAGCATTGGAAAATTTCATCGACCCGCAAAATCTTTTAGACACCGTTATCCTTGGCGAATTAGCCCTCAATGGCAAACTCCGCCCAGTCACCGGTGTCCTTTCCAGCGTGGATTTCGCATATAAAAAAGGGTTCCCTCGCGTGATTGTGCCCACAGAAAACGCCCAGGAAGCAGCACTGATAAAAGGCATGCAAGTTCTGCCGGCAGGCACCCTAAAGGAAGCGGTAAGCTACATACAAAACGAATTGTGCGCCCTAAAAATCAACAGCCAGCCGGCAGCCAACCGACAAAAAATCAACATTGATATGGATAGCATTCGCGGCCAGGCCCAAGCCAAACGAGCGCTGGAAATCGCGGCGGCAGGAGGGCACAATTTGCTTTTTAAAGGACCACCTGGCGCCGGAAAAACACTAATGGCGCGCGCTCTAGCCGGCATTCTGCCATCCATGAGTGACGAAGAGATGATGGAAGTCACCAAGATTTACTCCGTGGCAGGATTGCTGCCAAAATCCCAACCCCTTATCACGGAACGCCCTTTCCGCTCCATCCACCACACCGCTTCCGCTGTGAGCATTGTGGGCGGCGGCGCCATTCCCATGCCCGGGGAGATTTCCCTAGCGCATCGCGGCGTCCTATTCATGGATGAAATTGCGGAATTCCCGCTCTATGCGTTGGAAGTGCTCAGACAACCGATGGAAAACCACTCCATAACCGTCTCCCGCGCCCGCGGCAGCTTTACTTATCCCGCACAATTCACGCTCATTGCCGCTATGAATCCTTGCCCCTGTGGTTACTTTAAAAACGAGAGAAATCAGGGGCCTTGTTCTTGTACCAATCATCAAATCCGACAATATCAAAAAAAATTATCCGGACCGTTACTGGACAGGATTGACATGCACATCCACGTAGAACCCGTAAAACACAAATGCCTTTTAAGCAAAGAAACTGGCGAAAATTCCGAAACGATCCGAAAACGCATAGAAGCGGCATGCCAAATCCAACGCGATCGTCTAAAAAAATATGGACTCACTAAAAACTCGGAAATGGAAAATAAACACGCTGAGGAATTTTGCAAATTAGACCAAAAAGCCAAAGAAGTGCTTATCGACGCCATCCAAAAAATGAACTTATCAGCACGGGCGTACTACCGAATAGTTAAACTGGCCCGCACCATCGCCGATCTGGAAGGCAAAACCAAAATCAATGACCTGCATTTATATGAAGCCATCCAATACAGAAGCC
>JAZDJE010000122.1:0-4376 GCA_043804325.1 Candidatus Peregrinibacteria bacterium | reverse complement strand
GGAAGGAAATTGGATTCTGTGATGGGATAACAGAGGCCAAATCGTTTATTTATTCATCACTAGCTTGGCATGTTATTTCTTATAATAGTGATTATTTTTAATTTGTCAAGTTTTTTGTTGCGCTTATGTGGGTAGCAGTCCTGATTAGAGCGGCCATTTGGCTTTACGGCTGAGCCGATGGTATAATGGCCACGGTGATTTATCCTTTTAATTAAAAAAATATGAAAAATAAATCCGTCTTATCGCTTTTTGATTTGTCCGGTAAGGTCGCCATTGTGACAGGGGGGAATCGCGGCTTAGGGAAAGCCATGGCCATGGCATTGGCCCAGGCGGGGGCCCATGTGGTCATTGCGGGCATTTTGGATGTGGATGCGTCAGCCAAGTCCCTTGGGGGCAAGGCCATGGGGGTCCAGGTGGACGTGACCCAAAAAAAGCAAATCGATGCTATGGTCAAGAAGGTCCTGGCGAAATTTGGGCGTATCGATATCTTGGTCAACAACGCGGGCGTTTACTGCCCCACGCCCGTTCAGACCATGAAGGAGCAGGATTGGGATAAAATCATGAACGTTAATTTAAAGGGGTCGCTTTTGTGCGCCCAGGCCGTTGGCCGCCACATGGTCCAATGCAAATCGGGCAATATCATCAACGTCGCCAGCATTGCGGGCTTGATGGCTTTTGCCAGTTCCGCCGCGTACAACGCCAGCAAGGCGGCGCTCATTATGCTCACCAAGACCCTGGCCACGGAATGGGCCCCTTATCACGTCCGCGTTAACGCCATTTGCCCGGGAATCTTTGCCACGGATATGACCCAAGGCCTTTTGAAAGACAAGGGATTTCAGGGGATGATCAATACTAAAGTACCCTTGGGACGCTATGGTATGCCGGAAGAGCTAATGGGGGCGGCTTTGTACCTGGCGTCCGACGCTTCCAGTTATACCACAGGACACGCCCTTGTGGTGGACGGCGGGTGGACGGTGGGGCTTTAGACTTTGCCCCATTACTTGGTCAAATCCAAGATGGTCTTGATGACCGTGTCCGGGTTCAGAGACATCGAGTCAATGCCTTCTTTTTGGAGGAATTTGGCGATTTCCGGGTAGTCGCTGGGGGCCGGGCCGCAGAGGCCAACCGTCCGCTTGCGCAGTGTGGCGGTGTGGATGATCCAGCGGATCATGGTCTTGACCGCCTCGTCGCGTTCGTCGTAAATGTGGCTGACCAAGGCGGAATCGCGATCTATGCCCAGAACCAATTGGGTTAAGTCGTTACTGCCAATGGAAAAACCGTCGAAGATTTTAGAAAATTCTTCTCCTAAAATCACATTGCTGGGGATTTCGCACATCACGTAAACCTCTAGTCCGTTTTCGCCCTGGCAAAGGCCGTTTTTGCGCATTTCCGCGATGACTTTTCTACCTTCTTCCGGTGTGCGGCAGAAGGGGACCATCAGTTTTAGGTTATGCAGGCCCATTTCGTCGCGGACTTTTTTCATGGCTTTGCATTCCAGGGCAAAGGCGTCCCGGTACACCGGGTCGTAGTAACGGCTGGCGCCGCGCCATCCGATCATGGGGTTATTTTCTACCGGCTCAAATTCCTTGCCGCCAATCAGGTTGGCGTATTCATTCGACTTAAAATCACTCAAGCGCACAATGACGTCTTTGGGGTGGAAGGCGGCGGTGATGAGCGCCACGCCTTCGGCCAGTTTATCGATGAAGAACTGGGACTTGTCTTTGTAGCCCTCGGTGATCGCGGCGATTTTCTTTTTGGCCGCGTGGTCGTTCAATTTGTCGTAATGCAATAGCGCCAACGGGTGGACCTTGATGTACTCGTTGATGATGAACTCCAGCCGCGCCAGCCCCACACCGTCGTTGGGCAGTTGGGATGTTTCGAACGCGATTTCCGGGTTCGCCAAATTCATCATGATTTTGACCTTGGGTTTTTTCAAATTTTTAAGGCTGGTCCTTTTGATGTTGAACTTCAGCTTGCCCTCGTACACGTTGCCGACGCTGCCTTCGCAGGCCACCGTGACCATTTGGCCGTTCTTGATTTTTTTGGTGGCGTCATTGGTTCCCACAATGCAGGGAATCCCTAATTCTCGCGATACAATGGCGGCATGGCAGGTGCGGCCGCCGCGGTTGGTGACAATGGCGGAGGCGATTTTCATGATGGGCACCCAGTCGGGATCCGTCATGTCCGTGATCAGTACCTCGCCCTTTTTGAAGTCTTTGATCTGTTTGACGTCCATGATGACGTTGGCGGGACCGGTGGCGATTTTTGAGCCAACGGGGGATCCGGATGCCAGCACTTTCCCTTTTTGCTGCAAGTGATATTCCTCCAGCACCGAGTAGTCCTTTTGGGAGTGCACTGTTTCCGGGCGGGCCTGGACAATGAAGAGTTCCCCGGTCTTGCCATCCTTGGCCCACTCGATGTCCATGGGTTTTTTGTAATGGTTTTCTATAATGACCGCCCATTTGGCCAGCTGCAGCACTTCATTGTCCGTGACGCAGAACTTGGCCCGTTTGGCCGGAGGGGTGGAGGTGTTTTTCACCGGATGGGCGCCTTTGCCGTTGGCGTAGACCATGGTCATTTGTTTTTCCCCGAGGTGACGGCTTAAAATGGGGCGGTATTTGTTGTCTTTGAGCGTGGGTTTGAACACGTAAAACTCGTCCGGATTGACGGCGCCCTGCACCACGTTTTCCCCCAGGCCGTAAGACCCGTTGATCACGACGGCGTTTTTAAAGCCGGTTTCTGTATCTATACTGAACATCACGCCGGAGGCCGAAAGATCGCTTCGGACCATTTTTTGCACGGCGATAGAAAGGCCGATACTGAAGTGGTCGAAGCCCTTGCTTTCCCGGTAAAAAATAGCGCGGTCCGTGAATAGCGACGCAAAGCACCGTTTGCAGGCGTCCAACAGGGCGGTTTTTCCCCGAATGTTCAAATACGTTTCCTGCTGGCCGGCAAACGAAGCGTCCGGCAGGTCTTCCGCCGTGGCGGAGGATCGCACGGCCACGTCGCAGTTTTTGCCGTACAACTGCTCCATCTTTTCGTAGGACTTTTCGATGGTTTCCGTTAAATCCGCGGGGAATTCCGCGTTCCGGATGATGTCCCGCGCCTTTTGGCCGCATTGCTTAAGGCTTTCGATTTCCTTGACCTTTAAATGCGCCATGACTTCCTGGATGTTTTCTTTGATTTTGGCCGCTTTAAGCAGGTAGTGGTAGGCGTGGGCGGTGATGGCGAACCCATTGGGCACCTTGACCCCTTTTTCCGTCAGTTTTCGGACCATTTCCCCGAGGGATGCGTTCTTGCCGCCGACTAGCGGGACATCTTTAATGCCGAGTTCTTTAAACCAGAGCACCAGGGCCTTTTGCCGTTTGCTAAAGGCATGGAGTAGTCTTTGGAGCATGTTTTTTTTGTGGTTAAGTCACTTAGTGCCATCTTAACACATTTAAATTGGCACCATGAAATAAACCGCGCGATAAAACGATTGCGTCGGAATCCAATTATTTTTTGTTATTATTTGTTATGCTGGAAACGTTTTTCGACTTCCCTTTTGATGTTTTGTGGAATATTTTGAACGGCTGCCATGACATGGCGGGGGGTGGTGCAATTTCTTATGGCTCCGATAAGGGCAGTTAGGTATCTTTGACCCGTAATCACGTCTTCTTCTGTATTTCCTTTCCATTGTCCTCCGATTTTACGGAGTCCCAGGGCTGACATTGTCTGTGCTATTCGCACTTCGCCTTCCTTGCATCCAGCCAGACCTGCTCCAAAAGAACTTTGACGTGCCAGATTTTCAGGCAGGCAAATGAGGCAATAGAACAGTTTTTGCAGAAACTTTCTTTCGGAGACATCCCAATCTTGCAGCGCAATGGGCTTTCCGCTGACGGCGTTGGCAATTAATTCTTTCACGTAATTGTCTAACCAGTTTTCTGGTAATGGTTGGTCGAGAACATCTGTTTTAAGTTCAATGGGGGGCAGCGAAGTGCTTATTTCGGTGACCCCTTTCGCTTCCAGAATGTCGGCCAGTTGCGGCACAATGGCAACGGACCAATCTTCCGCGGGGATCACAGTGGCGTGCATTTCGGTGTAGTTTCTGCCAGGCTGTCTTTCGCCATTTTCCGAACGCAACATTCTTCGGGCACATATTACATATTCTCTATCCCCCCGTCTTATAATTTTTTTGATGATTTCTCCGCCTTCTTCCATCCATGGGTATTGAGATTGGTATGAAGTAGGATCGTTGAATGGATGTGAAAATAGTTCTTGGGGGTGTATTGCGGTTCCCGGGGGTAAGTTCGTGGATTTTCCCGTGCTGGTGTGCTCTGAGCCTTTGATAATTGGCCCCCCCGGGTTTTGTAGGATTTTTCCGTATTTGTATTGTT
>JAZDJE010000121.1:0-4705 GCA_043804325.1 Candidatus Peregrinibacteria bacterium | reverse complement strand
GCCTAGACCGGCGCGTGTTCTACACCCTCTGGGACAGCGACATCTGGCGGCAAGGGGGCTACGAGGCGGTGAACCAGCAGATCAACCAAGAGACGACTGCCCGCCAGTTCGCCTCCCGTCCCAGCATTCCGCCGGAAACCGAAGCGGGGGATATCATCGCACAGGGGATGGAAGAAAACATCGCTTGTAGCATGCTTAGGATCATCGTTGAACAATTACTCACAGCCAACCCGGAAAATCCGCCCCCACAGGAACTCATAGAGAACATGAGCAAAGTCTGCGGATACGATAAAATAAAAGAAAATCTTAAAACCCCGACGGCTGCACCCCCAATGAGCTGGCGGAGAACTATGAATCCTGCGCTAATGATGCCATGGAAAACCTGACAAACGCCATTGATGAATTTTCCTGCACGGGCGGCGGGTGTTTCCCGTCTCCCTATAACGAAGCGTTTCTCGTTCCGCCATATTTTATGGCTATTCCCCTCCTGGCATTTCCCGCTACCCTCATCATCCCCCCCATTGGCCCCCTTCCCGTCCCCTCCGTTTTCCTGGCGCCAAGTCCTATCGGCGTGGCGGAAATCCCCGGCCCTTTCATGTCCATGTTCCGGCTCTACCTCTCGCCCACTATCACCGGTGGCGTGGGGATCGCCATGTGTTTTGGGCCCTATACTGGTTTAGTTCCCGTGCCGCCACCCATGGTCCCCATTCCGTATCCTCCACCACTGGGCAACTGCATCGTCAAAGCCCTGCCCATGGGCGCGATACCCATGTGCGGCCTCATTGAAGACGGCATCAACAAAATCATGGAAATGGCCAACTCGGTGGTCAGCGATATCAACGCGGGTATGGCGGCCATCAGCGGTAATGAAGGCGTTCCCGCCGAAGTCTTAAAAAAAGATCAACAGGGAGCCGGCGGACTGGAAGTCAGCCTGGCTGTCGACTTGGGCGAACACAGCAAATTCAAACCGCCAGCCAAAGGCTTCTCAAACATCCACATTTCCTCCTTCGACCCCATTGGCGGCGTCATCAGTAGCTGGGTAGACCGCCAGCTGCTCGAAATAGTCAACAAACTTCTCACGTTGCCCACATTCACTATCTTGTTGCCGGACCTCAAAAGTATTTTTGTCGCCGACTGGGGGCAAACGGAAAAATTATGGGACCAATTTTTCAATAAGACTTTTGACACCGACACAGTCGGCGGCGAAGCCGTGAGCGAGTTTAATCGTATTGATCCCGATAGTTTCCTGGATGCCGGAGATGTTTTGGTGGAAAGCCTGGACGCGATCGAAAAACAAGCCATACGCACCGGCAACCCCCTGGAAGACCTCTACGACGTGGTCAACGCTATCCCCCTCATCGAACTCAACGAAAAGGCCGTCGACTTCAAAATCCCCTGGCTTAGCCCGGCCCAAATCCGCGACTTCATCCAGGACCTGGAGCTGTGGCTCGCCCATATGGAGCGTGAACTCAACCGCGCCATTGACGTTTGGGGGCAATGGGTATGCGTGGGCAATTTTGAAACCGCAGACGCCTGGCAAGACCTTACTAATTTAGAAATGGAACGGCTGGCCAGCGAGGCGGGCAAAACCGTGGATGAGTGGGCGCAGGGTTGCAAATTCCGCCAAATCGCCGACATGATCATTTTGAGCGTTGAGCCGGTCATCCAAAGCGTGGAGGAAAACATCGAAGTGCTCAAGTCTTATCTCTTATTCCCCCACAAGCTCATCCAGTTCAAAAAAGAACTGGCCAACTACATTCGGGACATCGGTTGTTTCCTGGAAACCTACGGCCAGATGTTCGGCGGCTGGTTTGCCAAGTTGCAAAGCCAAGTGGTCGGTTATGCGGAAGTCATTACCACCATCATTGCGATCATCAAAAGCATCAAAGAACTCTTTGATATTTTCGTTAATTTCAATGACAACTGCGATATTTGCACCAACGAACGCTATGCCAATTTTGGCTGGATGATGTTGCTGGGGCTCGTCATACCGGACTTGCCCATCATCGAATTCCCCAAATTGCCGGATGTGGTCTTGGATCTCTCGGACTTGGACGCCCAGATCAGTATTGACCTGCCGCTCATCCATTTCTCCGCGGAACCCATCGAATTGCCGCGCTTGCCGTTCGTACGCTTCCCTGACCTCCCTTCCATCAGCTTTACGGCGCAACTGCCGCCATTGCCCATTTTGCCAAGGTTGCCCGACCTGCCGGAATTGCCGCCGCTCCCCCCCATCCCCACGCTCAACCTCCCCACGCTGCCGCCTCCTCCCAAAATCCCCGATGTCGCTACTTCATTTGAAGCCATTCTCCCCCTCATCGAGCAAATCCTGCATGCGTGGTGCCTACTCAAAAAATCCCTTGTCCCCGTACCCGAAGGATACCTGGGCGACCAGATCCGCGCGCTCACCAACCGTCCCGCCTACCTCATCCCGCTCGATATCCTTAAGCCTCAACTCCCCAACATCGTAGGCGTGGATTTGGGTTTCAACGAAATCCGCATCGAGACCAGCGTCTTCCTCGGCAGCCGCATTTCTATCGTCCTCCAAAAACTTCAGGAAGGGGCGGACACATGGAATCAGGCGGTCACCAGTTTTGCCGATGTCATCAATGAAGCCATCAAGAAATTCCAAAAGGACATGGAAGAAAAGGCTGCCAGCGTTCAAAGTGATTTTAACGAAGTCGAGGACAGGCTAAAAGAAAACGCCCGCATCGCTGAAGACTTTGTCGATGAAAATGTCGGAGGCGCGCTGGAGGATGCGGAAAACGCCATCGAAGGCCTCACTGAAAGCGCGGAAGCATGGATTGAAGAACAAACCGGATTCATTCAGGAAGGAATAGACCGGTTAAGTCAGCAAGTTGACCAGGAAACCGTCAACGCGTTTGAAAGCTTGAATAGAACCATCCGCACCAGAACCCGCGAATGGGCCGCCGTGCTTCAGGAAGAAATCGATCGCTTCCAGGAAGAATCCGGGCTCAACCTCCTCAATCAGCTAGGGGATTATGATAAACTCACCGACCTCATTCAAAAAGAAGTATTTGAAAAAGGCAGCCAAGCCGCTAACGAAGGCCTGGCAATGGGTATAGCTTACACAACCGCTGGTTTGAATGGCATGGCGGAGGGGATTGATAAGATCACCCAAGACGTTCAAGATGCCCTTGCCGAGGCCGGAGAATCGGTTAATAGCGCCTTGCTGGACGCCGCCGAGGCCTTTAACGATGCGGTGGATGAAGCGGATAATTTTTATGAAGAGAATATCGCTCCTTACCTCCAAGGCGACCAATCCCGTAATCCCTATCAAGAGCAAATCCTCGGCCTAGTTGAACAAATAAAAGAAATCATCGAGGAAGCCAACGCCAATCCCGTGGATTATCGCATAGCTAAGGAAAACCTCAACGTCCCAGACGCGCGTTTGCCCCACCAAAAAACCGAAGTCGACAAAATCGAATGGATGCGCGAAGAGCTCTTGGCTTACGGTGCAGAACTGGAGGCCGAAGCGGATCAATTAAGTAGTACCCCCACCCTCACGGCTTTGGTCAACGACTCGCCGTCCTCCATTTTTGGAAACCAATTGGCTTCTCGTTTGGAGGACGGAATTCCATCCACCCAAACCATCACTAGCGCCATTTTACCAGGCGCCTCAAATCACTCGTTCCTAACCCAATCCTCACCACAGCTCCTGGCCCAGGAACTCGCGGACAGTGCGGAAACCGTCGCAGATTCGCTAGGAGGAACTGGTGCTCCCTCCGGCGGGTGTAAAGGGACCTGCATTGTCGATTTGGCTACGGAACAAATGGTTGAAATTTCATCCTTTGAAAACTCGCAAACCGCTAAAACCACTTTTGTTCCCTCGTCCCAACCCAACAAATCCCATTTGGCCTATAACGACAACGCCAACCTGTATCTGAAAAAAGAACTCACCGTCCCATCATTGACGGATCGCAACATGGCCTCCCGTGTAGCCGATGAAATCTTCACTCTCGATAATTTCCTCCTTGGCCAACCTGTCATGGAAGCGGTCAACATGCTGCAGGCCGGCATCACCAGGGATAGCGCCTCCAAATTCGAGTGGCTGGACACCACCAATCCGTTGCGTTACGGGTATGGGGTCGAACTGGAACGCACCATCGACAGCTTTGACATGGATAAACAAGGTAGTCCACTTCCCCATCTCAAAATCATTCTCTTGCCGCAAAACCAGGATGGCACCACGCCGGAAGTATTGGTAGATGGCAATCTCATAGAATACCAAACACTCATCACTCATCGCGCCGATCCGGAAATCTTTGGGGTCAGCACGCCGTCGGTAATCACCGGCGCCAATCGAGTCATTTTCCCCACCATAGGCAATGCGCAAATGACGCTGGACGACAGCACGGCGATTTACTTTGATAAATACAACCAGCCCAGTTACACGCTCGGCATGGAAAACGGGTTCTACCACCTGCGCATGGCGTGGTTTGACCGGTCCGGACGACTCAGTACGTATGGCCGTAGTGAACTTGTTTCGCCTCAACCTTACAGCGAAACTGCCGAACCCATCGACATTTTACTGGATCAAAACTTCATCACCCCCGTCTTTAAATCGCTCGACATTGCTGCCAATCAGATTTTCGCCGATCTGGGCGCTCGTTTTGAATACATGTGGGACATTGACCAAGACGGGCTCCCTGATCAGGTAGGGGACGTCTTGCATCTGGAGCCC
>JAZDJE010000120.1:0-3245 GCA_043804325.1 Candidatus Peregrinibacteria bacterium | reverse complement strand
GTTTGGTGAATTCGCTGTAAATAAACCGGTCGTCAAAACCGATTTGGGCCGCCTGGTCGGCGGTATTCAGGTAATAAACATTTAACTTGCCTAAATCAGTTATTTTTGGTATAATATAAAAATAAACATAACCATCAATAGCCATGGCAAATGCAGATCAATTGAGGCTTCCGGAAGAAATGTCAGATAGTAGTAGTGATCGCGCGAGAATCTTTGCAACACTGGAAAGAGAGGAAGAGACAGAAATCGTCAATCCAAAAAGATATCCCGTGGGATTCATGGTCCAGGCGCCCCGCACCAAGGGGGGGACCTCCAAGGCAGTAATCCTAGAACACGTGGCAAAAGGCCAGGTGATTGTGGGCTTCCCGGATGACGATTCAGACGCCATACCCAATAAACCAATTCGGTGCGAACAATTGGATAAATTCAATCCAAAAGGAGCGACTCCTCCGGAAACCGAAAGGGAACCCCATCTTCAATTAAAAGAAGGGGATCGCGTTTATGCAACCGTCAAGGGTCAAATGCTTTTCGGCGCAGTAGTAAAAGTCATCCCTGGTGGGCATTATGTCCTTATAAAGGGGCATGGCAATTACTATAGATGGTTCAAAACGGAAAAACTCCAGAAAATTAAAGAAGCTTAGTACACTTTCTTAGACGGGTTCTTTTCCCACGCCTCAAAAGCGGCCAGCGCATGGGGTAGGGACAGGCGTTTTAAGGGGTATTTTCGCCGGGCGTTGGGTTTGGTGAATTCGCTGTAAATAAACCGGTCGTCAAAACCGATTTTAGCCGCCTGGTCGGCGGTATTTAAATAGTAAACCTCCTTAGGCCGCGCCCAGTAAATGGCTCCCAGGCATTGGGGGCAGGGGAAGGAACTGGCGTAGAGCGTGCAGCCGGTGAGTTGGTAATCCTTAAGCGCCTTGCACGCCTTGCGTATGGCTTGCACTTCGGCGTGGGCGGTGGGGTCAAAAAGCTGCGTCACTTGGTTCCACCCCTCCGCGATCACCTTGCCGTTTTTGACGACCACGCAGCCAAACGGCCCGGTCCCTTTTTTAGCGCTGCGGACGGCTAAGTCGAGCGCGCGTTGCATGAATTTTTGATGGGAAGTCATGGGAAAGAAAGGTTAAGGGATAAGGCGTTAAGCGCCGGACTCCGCCGGTAAGTTGTAGTAATCCACCAAAAACTCCGCAATGCGGCGGAAAGTGGGCGCGGCGGTATTGACGCCCCAGGTATTCTCCCCAATGCGGGGCCGGTCGAACTTGACCAGCATCACGAATTTGGGTTTAAGGGCGGGCATATATCCGGCAAACGACGTGATCACCGAGCCTTCCCCCACTTCGTATTTGCCGTTTTTTCCCGCAATTTGGGCGGTACCGGTTTTACCGGCAATCGGGTAACCGGGAATGATCACCAGACGCCCATGGCCCCCCCGGATGGCGCTGATCAGCATGGAGGTAATGATGCTGCTCGTTTCCTCGCTGATCACGCGCTGGATCACCTTGGGTTCGGTTTTAATCACCTCGTTTTCCTTGACCACCGTATCCACAATATAGGGCTGCATCAGTTTGCCGCCGTTGGCCAAAGCCGACCACGCCGTGATCATCTGCAAGGGGGTTATAACAATTCCCTGGCCAAACGAGGTAGTGAGAAGTTGCGCCTTGCTCCAGCGCTTGTAGTAATCCAGGCGCCCATTAGTCTCGCCTTCCAATTTGATGTTGGTATATTCCCCAAACCCAAAGTCCTTCAGGTACTGGTGCATCAGGCGTTTGCCGAGCTTTTTGGCCACAAAAGACATGCCGGTGTTGAGCGACTTTTCCAGGACCTGCACCATGTTGGTTTTGCCGTGGTATACGTTATCGGAGTTCTTGATTTCAAATTCATCGATTTTAAGAGGGCCATCGTCCACAAAGGTGGTGGAAGGTTCCACTTCCTTAGCGTCCAGGGCGATAGACATGACAATGGGTTTGAACACGGAGCCGGGTTCATAGAACTCGGAAATGACCTTGTTCTTAAACACGCCCGGGCCGAACTTGTTTTCGTAAATGAACTTTTCGATGGTTTTATTCTCCATGTCTTCTTCCGTGGCGGGCAAATACACGCCCTTTTCATCGCGGACAAAAACCGGAATGGTGCTGTAAATTTCTTCGCCAGGCTTGAGCGGACGGAGCGTGAAGGCCTCATTGAACTGATTGGGGTTAAAGGTGGGGTAATTGGCCATGGCGATAATGGCGCCGGTAAAGGGGTCCATGATGACCACCTGTCCGCTATCGGCGCGGAATGTCTCTACGGATTCCGCCAAAATCTTTTCCACCTCCTTTTGTATAATGCGATCGATGGTCAGGACCAGCGTGTCCCCATCCACCGCGTTGACGATTTGGCTGTCGCCCACGGTGATCTGGCGCCCAAAGGGATCGCTTCCGGCGATGATGGCGCCCTTTTTGCCCTCCAATTCCACGTTGAAGTAGCCCTCCGTCCCGTACTGTCCAATGCCGTCGCGGTTGATGAAGCCTACCAAATGCGAGGCCAGGGAGCTTTCCGGGTAAAAACGCCAGTGTTCCGGAAGAAGAACAACCCCCTTCAACTCCAGTTCCCGGATCTGACGGGAAATCTCCGGATCCAGTTGATTTTTTAAAAACACATACCGCACCTTGCGGCGGGCCAATTGTTTCTCCAGGCTGGCGGTGGTTTCCCCCAAATGGCCGGAAAGCCGCTGGGCCACCTCCTGGACGCGGGTTTCCGGGATCAGGGTCGGATCCGCGTAAATCATGAAACGCTTGGGGTCGGCAAAGACCCCCGGAAGCCGTTCGTTGATGACCTCGGCCATTAAATCCGTCTCGGCATCGCGCTTAAGGATTACAAAATCAACCTCTAATTTGGAAATTTTCCGCAAAATGTTGGCGGAAACCTCGTCCACCAACGCCGAGTAGCTTTTAAAAGAAGTACGGGTGTTGTCTACGGACACCCCATCAGTAATCCCCAAATCCCAAACGGGCTGGGTGGTGAGGAAGCGCCCCAGGGGGTCTTCTTCAATGACGCTGTATTGGCATTCGGTAGGCGCGTCCATGCACGCCTGATAGTCTTCATGGGTAAAAAGCAGGGGGGCCAGGGCCTTGGCAATGCCCACCTTGTCGTCCGCTACAAACGGGTCCACATAAAGAAGGTCTAACGTGGTATTGGTGGCCAGTTTGGAAAGTTCGCCCGAATGCGTATCGCGTACCAGGATTTCCCCCCGCCGCGCCGGCAGTTCA
>JAZDJE010000119.1:0-3113 GCA_043804325.1 Candidatus Peregrinibacteria bacterium | reverse complement strand
TATTGCATTGGGGACGGGGGTGGGGGAGACCTTTGACATTCAAAGGCTCCGTTACCATCGCGTTGTCATTATGACGGATGCCGATGTGGATGGCGCCCATATCCGGACGCTTCTTTTGACTTTGTTTTATCGCTATTTTCGTCCGCTCATTGAAGGGGGGTATATTTATATTGCCCAGCCGCCCCTTTACAAGGTCAGCAAGGGGAAGATGGTCGAATATGCTTATACGGACCAGGCGAAGGTTAAAATTTTAAAGCAATGGGGCGTGGACGTTCGGGCTACGGAAGACCAGACCGAGGAGGAAGAGGAGACGGCGGAGGTTCCGGAGGGAACGGAGGAGGTGGCGGAGGAGGTAAAACCCAAGGCTGCCCGCGTTTCCATCCAGCGCTATAAAGGCCTGGGGGAAATGAACCCCGACCAACTGTGGGAAACCACCATGGATCCCGAGCGCCGCACCATGTTGAAAGTCTCCATCCAGGAGGCGGAGCTTGCGGATTCCGTCTTTGACACACTGATGGGTTCGGAAGTACTGCCTCGTCGCAAGTTCATTCAGACCCACGCCAAAAAAGTTAAAAATTTAGACATTTAATATGCAATTTCGATTCATCAAATACAATTTTATCTGGTTTACATTTTCCGTTCTTATCCTTGCCCTTGGAGTCGGAGCGATGGTTTTCCATCAGATTAAGACAGGAAGTTTTTTGAATTTTGGCATTGATTTTACAGGAGGGTCGCTTGTGGAATATCAGTTTGAAAAGGGTTCTGAAATTCTTCCTACGGAACTCAAAGAAACTTTGGACCAGCAGTTTCCGGGAAAAGTGAATCAGGTCACCAGCACGGGAAACGGAACTCATCTGGTCCAGGCGCGGAATTTTTCCGAAGAGGAATTGACTGCCGTGAATGCTTTTTTAAAGAAGACGTACGGATCCTTTGAGCTCCTCAGGTCCACGAGCATCGGTCCCAAGGTTGGAGAGACCCTTAAAAAACGGGCCTTCATGGCCATTGGCATTGCGCTCATTGCCATCATTCTTTATATCACCTATGCCTTTCGCCATGTGCCTCAGCGCGTCAGCTCCTGGCGCTTTGGCTGGTGCGCTATTATTGCGATGTTTTACAATGTTTTGGCCACCGTTGGTTTCTTTGCTTTTATCGGTTACGAGGTGGATTCCCTGTTCATCACCGCTCTTCTTACCGTCATGGGATTTTCGGTGCACGACACCATTACGGTTTTTGACCGCATCCGTGAGAACCTTAAATTCCAGTTCCGTGGCCAAACCTTTTCCGACATCGCCGATATCAGTCTCAATCAGACGCTAGTACGTTCCCTGAATACGGGTTTATGCACGCTTTTTACTTTGGTTGCCCTTCTGTTTTTTGGCGCGCAGTCGCTTCGCCCTTTTATGCTTGCCATGCTTTTTGGCATTCTGATCGGGACCTATTCTTCCATCTTTTTGGCCACCCCGCTCCTTACCCTTTGGCAGGAGTGGCGGCGGGCCCGGTAGCCCTTGGACGTGACGAATGTGCGATAGTTTGATAGGCTTATTTTGTATGCGCCTGTAGCTCAGTGGATTAGAGCACTTGGCTTCGAACCAAGGGGTCGGGGGTTCAATTCCCTCCAGGCGCACCACTCACTATGTGCTCGTAGCTCAGTTGGATAGAGCGTTGGCCTCCGAAGCCGAAGGTCGCAGGTTCGAATCCTGTCGAGCACACCACTAAATTAAGCGTTCGTGCGTATCGCCATTGATTGTCGGCCGCTGATGAGCGGTAAAATTAGCGGGGTGGAGGTCTATATGCTGGAAATGATGAAGGCGCTTTTTGAAGCAGACCCCAAGAATGAATATGTGCTGTGGCACAACAATTTCGGAGCAGTCGACACCTCGCGCTGGCCGACGGGTTTTTCCCATGTCACAGTAAAACGCACGCGGATTCCCAATAAGATTTTGAACTTGTGTTTGAGCGCGCTTCGGTGGCCAAAGGTGGATCGGCTGGTTGGCGGCAAAGTGGACGTGCTATGGGTGCCGGATCCGCGGCCCGCGCCAGTCTCAGCAAAATGTCGAAAAGTGGTGACATTTCACGACCTTTCCTTTGAGGATTTTAAGCACGCGTTTAGCCTTAAAAGCCGTTTGTGGCACAAGGTGCTCCGGCCCCGGCTGGAGGCCTGCGAGGCGAGTACAATCATCGCGGTGAGCGAGTTTACCAAGGGGCGATTGGTCGATCGGTATGGAGTGGATCCTTCCAGGGTCAAGGTTGTTTATGAAGCGGCTTCCGCGCCTTTACACGCACTTCCCATCCCTAAAGCCTTTGAAATCATTCAGCACAAATATCAATTGCCGGATCGGTATTTTCTTTGCCTTTCTACGCTGGAGCCCCGTAAAAACATCAAGGGGGTCATTGAGGCTTATCTTTCCTGGCAACGCGAGGCCAAGCGCGAGGTAGGATTGGTGATTGCGGGACAAAAATATCCGGAGATTTTTGCCGCTTTCCACATTAAAAAACACCCCGATATTTGCGTGACCGGTTTTGTGGACGAGAAGGACAAGGCCCTGCTTTATCAACATGCGCTGGCGTTTCTGTACCCGTCGTTTTATGAGGGATTTGGGTTGCCTATTTTGGAAGCCATGCAATGCGGGACGCCGGTGGTCACGTCAAACGTTACCGCCATGCCGGAGGTGGCGGGGGGAGCGGCGTGTCTGGTGAATCCCAACGATCCGCAAACGCTCAAAGACGCTCTGTACACGTTGTTCCGGGACGGTGTGTATCGGGCGGAGTTGGCTAAAAAGGGCCTTAAAAGGGCGGGGGAGTTTAGCTGGAAGAAAGCGGCGGAAATGCTACTCAAAGCATTCGTTTGATGCGCTTGCCTTTATTTGCGTGAAATGCGAATATAACTTATAATTAAACGCTATCCTTAAATAAGGAATTATATGCCCTCTAGCCCCCTAGAAGATCTGTCCGCGCGACAGTTCCAGCAAGAAGTTCAAGGAATTTTAAAACGATTTGAAACTGGTGCGATGAGCAGAGGTGAGGTTCATGATTTAGTTCGTGAAAGACTAAGTGTTGCGCTGGATACTATCGATGGCGATAAAAAAGCAGGCGGAATTGGCAAGAATCCCGAC
>JAZDJE010000118.1:0-2710 GCA_043804325.1 Candidatus Peregrinibacteria bacterium | reverse complement strand
GGTGGCTATGAAAGACTACTACAAAGAAGAAAAATCAGGGGCGCCCAAAGCCATTGGGCTTATTATTTTGATCTTCTTTGTGTTCATGCTGGGCTGGAACGCCGGCATCAACCACGTGGAGCAAAATAAGGTAAATCCCGCCAAAAACTACGCCCTATCCACAACGGGGGAACTGGAACAGGTGAATATGCAGTTATTTTGGGATACCTGGAATATCCTATTCGCCAAATTTGTAGATCCGCACTTGCTGGACACGCAAACCATGATTTATGGAGCCATCCGCGGCATGGTGGCCTCCTTGGACGACGCCTATACCACCTTCATGACCCCCAAGGAAAACAGGGAATTCCAGGAGGGGCTGGAAGGGACACTGGAAGGTATTGGCGCAGAACTCACGTTGCGCAACCAATTTTTGACCGTGGTGTCCCCGCTTAAAAACTCACCCGCCCAACAAGCGGGCCTACAGCCGGAAGATATCATTTACAAAATCGACGGAGAATTGACGGAAGACTTCACGCTGGAGCAAGCCGTCTTAAAAATCCGCGGTCCCCGGGGGACGCGCGTCACGCTGACTATTGTTCGCAAGGGACACGACGAACCGTTCGACCTCCAAATCAACCGCAAAAAAATCAACATCGCCAGCGTGGAATGGGAATTCAAAAAGGACTTTTCCTACATTTCTATCAACCAATTCGGAAATAACCTAATCGAGGAGTGGAGCCAAGTCATCAATCAAGTCCTGTCCCAACGTCCCAAAGGCATTATCTTAGACCTGCGTTATAACGGCGGAGGATATTTGGACGGTGCGGTAGACATCGCCTCGGAATTCATCGAAAAGGGGCTAGTGGTCAGCATCAAACGCCGTAATCCCGAAGAAAACGAGGAAATTTACGTGAACGGCAAAGCAAGGCTGGCGACCCCGCCCTTGGCAGTGCTCATCAACAAAGGGAGCGCTTCGGCCTCGGAAATTGTAGCAGGAGCTATCCAAGACCATAAACGCGGTTACGTGATTGGGGAAAGCAGCTTTGGAAAAGGCACGGTCCAGGAAGTGGTAAACCTCATTGGCGGGTCCAGCCTGCGAGTGACCGTGGCCAAATGGTATACCCCGGAAAACCGCAATATCACGGAAACCGGCATCACGCCGGACCAAACCGTGGAGCGGACCCCGGAAGACTTCGAAAAAAACTTCGATCCCCAATTGGAAGCCGCCATTGAATACCTAAATACCAAAAAATAAGCCGGGCCTTGAGTCCGTCTCAAAGTATTAGCTCATCGCCCACCTCAACTTGATGGTCTTTAGCATATCCCGAAGTGACTTCAAGAACGTATTGGACCGGCTCCGGCGACACAAAACGAGGGCAAACCACATTCGGCAAGCAAGGATAAGCCTCGCGAACAATGCGCTTGATTTGATGGTCCGCCCCAATGAACAAAATATCCAGGGGAATTTCCATGTTCTGCATCCAAAAAGAAGCGAGATGGGGTTGTTCGTAAGCAAACAGCATCCCCCCATCGCGACGCAATTTTTTCACCCACATCAAACCGACTCTTTGCTCTTCCGGAGTTGTGGCCAAACTAACGCGCAAACGATGCTCCGTATAAAGGGTTCTTAAAGCAATGGGCGTAGTCCCATCACGCTGATACACCACAAACGTGTGCGCACCCGCAACAACGAGTAAAACAGAGGCAAGGCCCACGGTAATCGTGCCTTTTTTCATGGTCTGCCACTTTCTTCGGAAAAAATGAAGCATGCCTATTATTTTTATAGCGTCATGATTCCATCATTCCCATCCCTTGGCAATACTTATTTCAAAAGCTTCCCCAGCTCCTCCTTAAACTCATCCACGTCCTTAAAACTCCGGTACACGCTGGCAAAGCGGATGTAAGCGATGTGGTCGAGCTTTTTGAGCTCGCGCATCAGGTCTTCGCCAATGGTTTGGGAAGAAATGGTCTTTTTGTTGGCCCGCCACTTCTCTTCTAACTTAGCCACCATTTTGTCCACCTGAATTTCGGTGACAGGACGCTTGCCGCAGGCGATCCAAATGCCATGTTCGAGCTTTTCGCGGCTGTAGGGCTCCAAACTCCCGTCTTTTTTCTTCACCAGCAAACTGCCGATCTCCATCCGCTCAAAAGTGGTAAAACGACTGCCGCACTTTTCGCACTCCCGCCGCCGCCGGATTGTTTTCCCCTGTTCCGCCTCGCGTGAATCCACCACTTTGGTATCGGTGTTTTTACACTTAATGCATCGCATAGATAACTTATTTAAGTCTTTTATAAAGTTCTAAAGCATAAGGGTCCGTCATGCCCGCGATGTAATCCTTAACCACAATGGGCAGCGCTTCCGTCTCCCGTCGTGCCTGGAATTTTGCGGGAAGCAGCGAAGGATCGGCCATTATTTTTTTAAACAACGAACGAATAGCGCCCCGACCCTTCTTATTATACTCAAGAACCATGGAAGAGTAATAAAAATTCTCATACAGAAAATCCTTCAGCTCACGCGCAGCGGGCAGCACGGCAGGGGAAAACCCGACAAGGGGTTCCCGGGTCTTATAAACGTCATCCACCGTCCGGACGCCACTTTGAGCGATGAGCGCATCGGTATGTCGAACAAAATCATCCACCATCAAGCTCATGACCGATGAAATCATGAGTCCGGAACGCACCTCCGGGGAAATGGTGTGGGCAACGTTCGCCTTGGCGGACTCCCACA
>JAZDJE010000117.1:0-2516 GCA_043804325.1 Candidatus Peregrinibacteria bacterium | reverse complement strand
GGACGGACTTTTGAAGAAGCGCTCCAGAAGGGGCTCCGCATGATTCAGATCGGGGCTTACGGCTTAACGGCCCATACATTTAATTTTGACGATCTTCCCCATGCCCTGGAAAATCCGACGCCACGCCGGATCTTTGCGATTGCCCAGGCTTTCGATAAAAGGTATTCCGTGAAAAAAATCCATCAAATGACCGGTATTGACCCGTGGTTTCTGCACAAGGTCAAACACGTCCGGGATTTGGGCAAAAAGACGCAAAAGGTCAAGGCTTTGAAAAATATCGGCGCGGATTTTATGAGGGAACTCAAAACCAACGGCTTTTCCGACAAGCAGATCGCGAACCTGACCGGTGATGAAGAAATGAATGTCCGGGCCTATCGGAAAAACCTCGGCGTCCTGCCGGCGGTTAAACAAATCGACACCCTGGCCGCGGAATTCCCCGCGAAGACCAATTACCTATACCTCACTTACACGGGCGATAAAAACGACTTGTCGCTCCCGCGCGAGCGGAAATCAAGGAAAAAAACCATCGTTCTGGGCTCCGGCCCCTACTGCATTGGCTCTTCGGTTGAATTCGACTGGTGCTGCGTCAATGCGGTTAAAACGCTGCGGAAAAAGAAGCACGAAGTCATCACAATCAATTACAATCCGGAAACGGTCAGCACGGATTACGATGAATGCGATAAATTGTATTTTGATGAACTGAGCTTAGAGCGCGTGCTGGATATCACGGACATTGAAAAGCCGGACGGCGTGGTGGTGTCTATGGGCGGCCAAATCCCGAATAACCTCGCGCTGAAACTCTCAAACGCCGGTGTCAAAATCATGGGGACCGACGTAAAAAATATCGACCGCGCGGAAGATCGTCATCAGTTTTCCGCCTTACTCGACCAGATCGGCGTGGACCAGCCCGAGTGGCGCGCGTTTACAAAAGCGGAAGAGGCTTTCCGTTTTGCGGACAAGGTCGGCTATCCGGTGCTCGTACGTCCCAGCTACGTGCTTTCCGGCGCGGCCATGAGCGTGGCGCACACGCATGAAGAGTTGGAGGCCTTTTTAGGCAAAGCCGTCCGCGTGAACACGGAAGCCCCCGTGGTTATTTCCAAATTTGAAGTGGGCGCCCGGGAAATTGAAATGGACGCCGTAGCGCATGGGGGAGACCTTCTCATCTTCGCGATATCCGAACACGTGGAGAACGCGGGCGTGCATTCGGGAGACGCCACCATTGTTTTGCCCCCTCAAAAAACGTATCTGGAAACCATCCGCCGCGTCAAATGGATTGGTAAAGCGATTGCCAAAAATCTCAACATCACCGGCCCTTTCAACATCCAGTTTTTAGCGAAAGACAACCGCGTCAAAGTCATTGAATGCAACCTGCGCGCCAGCCGCTCTTTCCCGTTCGTTTCCAAAGTCACCCGTCACAATTTTATCGAGTTAGCCACGCTCGCTATGCTGGGTGAGGCGGATAAAACCAAGCGCTACAACACGCTCGATCTGGATTATGTGGGCGTTAAATTCCCCCAATTCTCTTTCCCGCGGCTCAAGGGCGCGGACCCCGTGCTGGGTGTGGAAATGGCTAGTACAGGGGAAGTCGCGTGCTTTGGCGGAGACCTGGAAAGCGCTTTTTTGAAAGCTTATCTGGCCGTGGGCAATGAATTCCCCAAAAAGAATATTCTCCTTTCCATTGGCCGCGTGGAAGACAAAGCTGATCTTTTGGAAACCGCCGCCTTGATGGTTAAGATGGGCTACAACTTGTTCTGCACGGAAAACACGGCCAAATTCTTAAAAGAAAACGGATTGGCCGCTCACGTGCTGCACAAGGTTTCCGCGGGAAAAAGTCCCAATATTGCCGAATATCTGGAGCAGGGGAAGCTCGACTTTGCCATTGTGATTCCGCGTAATTACGCCCACGACGAACTCACCGACGGCTACCTGATCCGCCGCAAAGCCATCGACATGAACGTTCCCTTAATCACCAACGTCCAGCTCGTAAAAACGCTCATTCGCTCTCTGGAAAAGTACAAACTGGAAGACCTGGATATCAAGGACTGGGGGGAGTATAGGAATTAGTTTTTCATTGACAATCTGATATCACTTTGATATCATAAGCGTGAACTAAGAGTATTTTGATGACCAGTAGAGAGAAGCGATTTGAAAAGATCATTTTAGCGCAAGCGCCAGAATATCCGTACATGTGGATTGGAAATTTTTTAGAATATTACGGTTACGAAGGTAGGCAAACGAGCTCCTCTCACATTATCTTTAGAAGAAAAAATTACCGAGGGATTGTCGTTGTTGTTCATCGCAATCAAGTCAGCCAAGTTTATGTTAAGAGAATGATAAAAACACTTAAAGAAATAGAAATATTATGAAAAAAACAATGTCTCAAAAAATCCATCCTCATAGTTATAAATTAATCATCACAGATTTAAGCGAAGGCAAAGGAAAAGCTTTCGAAATTTATGTTCCTGCCCTCGATGCTATTATTTTCGGAGACACCATTGCGGAAGCATTAGAAGGTT
>JAZDJE010000116.1:0-3320 GCA_043804325.1 Candidatus Peregrinibacteria bacterium | reverse complement strand
TGCCACGTCCGGCCCCTCACTACACGTGTCCCGTCGCATTGAGCTGGGCGCCAGGGCGGTTGGCGCAAAACCGGTGGACACTTCTTCATTGCCCAAGCACTATTACAATCCAAAAAAACGCCGCAAAGGCCGCGGACGAGGTGAAGAAGAGGCTCTGGAAAGCATTTCACGTCGCCCCATTACCAAGACCAAAGTGGCCAAGGTGAGTTACGACGTTGGAGAAGTGGATGGAGTGGCGGCGGAAGAAATCGCGATCGAACGGGCGGCGGATCAGGAACGTTTCCGTCAGCAGAAAAAAACACGCGTGGCTCCCGTGCGCCGCGGTCCCAAGGCTCAGCCTCAAATTAAAACGAAAACGGGCGTGGTGGAAATTCCCGCCATCTTGAGCGTGAAAGAATTCGCGGAAAAATGCGGCTTGCCGGTGCCAGATGTCATTCGTGTGTTGATGAAAAACGGCATCATGGCCACCATCAACCAGATTCTGGATTTTGACACCGCGGCCATCGTCGCAACTGAACTCAACGTCGAGGTTAAACAGGCCAAAGCTGAAGCGACCGCCGAAGAACTGTTCGCCGGCGATTTGAAAGCGTTGTTGAAAGAAGAAGATCCCAAAAACCTTGTTCCCCGTGCCCCCATCATCAGTGTGATGGGACATGTCGATCACGGCAAAACCAAATTGCTCGATGTCATTCGCAATACCAATGTGGTGGCCACCGAGTTCGGCGGCATCACACAGCACATCGGCGCGTATCAAGTCGTCAAAAACGGAAAACCCATCACTTTTTTAGACACTCCGGGTCATGAGGCGTTCACGGCCATGCGTGCCCGCGGAGCCAAGGCCACCGACATCGCAATCCTCGTCGTGGCTGCGGATGAAGGAGTGAAACCCCAAACCATCGAGGCCATCAACCACGCCAAAGAAGCCGGCATTCCCGTCATCGTAGCCATGAACAAGATGGACAAGCCCGGCGCCAACATCGACAAGCTCAAAGCGGAACTCTCCGAACACGGCCTCCAGCCGGAAGAATGGGGCGGAAAAACCATCATGGCCCCTGTTTCGGCGCTCAAGGGCGAAGGCATCGACCACCTGCTCGAAATGATTTTGCTCGTGGCGGAAATGGAAAACCTGAAAGCCAATCCCAATCGTCCCGCAGTGGGAACCGTCATCGAATCGCATCTCGACCCATCTCTTGGCCCCGTGGCCACCATTCTCATCAACACCGGAACCATGCGGGTGGGGGACAACATTGTCATCGGTTCTTGCATGGGTCGCATTAAAACCATGCAGGATCACATCGGCCTTCATCTCAAAGAAGTCGGCCCTTCGGGGGCGGCTCGCATTTCAGGAATGGACCGCGTTCCCCAGGCCGGCGACTTGCTCCAGGTGGTCAAAGATGAAAAAACCGCCAAAGGACGCCTGCAGGAAATCCAGGAACTCCACCGCGCGAAAGAAGAGGTGTTTGGAGGCTCGATGACCGACCGCATTGCGATCCAAATCAGCAAAGGCACCATGAAGTTCCTCAAAATCGTGCTCAAGGCTGACACCAAAGGTTCCCTCGAAGCAATCACGCAAGCGCTTGGCAAGATCAAATCAGACACCGTCGCCATCAAGGTCATTCACTTTGGCGTTGGGAACATTTCCGACACGGATGTAGTGATGGCCGCGGCCAGCGAGGCCCTCGTCATCGGGTTCCAGGTAGAAGCCAACATGCACGTGCGCCGGCTCGCCCAGGCCCAGCGGGTGGATCTTAAATTTTACAATGTCATTTACAAACTCATCGAAGATCTCACTGGAATTTTGTCGGGCATGTTGGAACCCGAAATACGCATTCAGGAATTGGGCGCGGTCAAACTCAAACAAATCTTTTTGGATAAAAAATCATGGGTCATTGCCGGCGCCGAAGTGATCAAAGGCAAAATCCAGGCCGGCTCCATGCTGCGCGCGATCCGCGGGGACGATCTGCTTTTTGAAACCAAACTCGAATCCCTCAAACACGTTCGCGAAGACATCAAAGAGCTTGAAAAAGGCTCCGACTGCGGCATCCAGTTCAAAACCCCCAAACCCGTGCAAGTGGGGGATGTATTGGAAGTTTACAAAATCGAAAAAATTCAACGAAAACTGCAATAAGAATGCCTGGCAACAAGGTTCACTCTTGTAAAAGAGAGTTTTTTGTGATATCATCATAGGATGACCAACGAAGAATTTTTAAAAATGCTTGGGGCGTATCAATCGGTTCTAGACCCCCAAACCCTTGAAGCGTTCAAGACCGCAATCGAATCCGGCCGCTTTGAACCCGAAGCTCAAATTTTCATTTTGGAAGAGCTTCGAAGGAAAAAAAGCTTGTCTGAGATGAGTGAAGGCAAGATCAGAGTCGGCGCGAAAAATCGTTAAAAAGCAATCGCCCGATGCGCAGCATGTTCGCCCCCTCCTCGAGGGCAATTTTGTAGTCGTCGCTCATGCCCATGCTGAGCCAGCGCAAGTGGGTGTGGGGCAATTGGAGCACCGCGATCTCATCAAAAAGCCGTTTGAGGGTTTTAAAACACGGCCGCACTTTTTCCGGATCTTTCGATTCCAGCGCCACGGTCATAAGGCCCTGCAGTTCCAGGTGAGGGAGCGCGGAAATCGCCGCGGCCAAACCAACCGCTTCCTCTGGCCGGCAGCCGCCTTTTTGCGATTCATTCGAGGTATTGACCTGGATGAGTACTGGCATGATTTTTCCAATCTTTGAGCACTCCTCTTCGATTTTTTGAGCAAGGGGCAATCGATCCACGCTTTGAATCATGTCAAAAAGTCGCACCGCCTCTCTCACCTTATTCGTTTGCAGTCGTCCGATGAAGTGCTTGGTGATGCCGGAAGGAAATTCGGATAATTTTTCCATAGCTTCTTGCCTGCCCGTCCGGGAGGCGGGTAGGCGGTTTTCTCCGATGTCCATTAACCCCCGATCCAAAACATCTCGGATCTCATCAATCGTCCTCCCCTTGGTCACAACGACGACCCGAATGCCCTGCGACAAAAGCAATGGAAAATTCATAAACCCATTATTGCATAATGACGTTGAGTGTGCTAAGTTGTGGGCAACCTGCCCCGCTGTGGCGGGGCAAAAATAAACCCGACCTTTATGCGAAAATTTTATCTCGTCAGCGCCATCATCATTGGGGTTCTGATTTTAGTTTCGGCCTTTGCTCAATTGGGCGCCAGTTGCACCTGGTACTTATTTCCCTCAAGCTCTCCGGCCTTTTTAGTCATTTTGCAGATGTCCGCGCTTGGAGCGGTGATGGGCGGATTGCTCGTATTGTTTTGGAAGACTTCTGAAGAACAA
>JAZDJE010000115.1:0-2492 GCA_043804325.1 Candidatus Peregrinibacteria bacterium | reverse complement strand
AATTCTTTACGCCGCTCTTGCGAAGGTTCCGGCAAAACCAGGCGGATCATCCCGCCTTCATTCTTGGGATTGACCCCCAGGTCTGAAGCCTGGATCGCTTTTTCGATCCCCTGCCCCGCCCCTTTATCGTAAGGCGTGATCAGGAGAACTCTCGGCTCCGGCGCGGAAACCTGCGCCAATTGTTTAAGAGGAACGTTCGTCCCGTAGTATTCAACATGAATGTGGTCCAGCAGAGCCGGATTAGCGCGGCCGGTGCGCACTGCTGCAAAATTCCTTTTTAAGTTCTCAACGGCCTTTTGCATCCGAACTTCGCTGTCTTTTAACACATCCTGCATTTTAGCCTCCTTAATCCTTGCCCACTTCTACGGTTGTCCCCACCGCTCGCCCCAAAACGGCCTTTTTGATATTTCCAACTTTGGTAACATTTAAAACAATGATCGGAATTTTATTTTCCATACAAAGTGAAGCCGCGGTTGAATCCAATACGCGCAGGCGCTTTTGGATCATTTCCATGTGGGTGATCTTTTTGAATTTTTTGGCATTGGAGAACTGCATGGGGTCCTTGTCATAAACGCCGTCAACTTTGGTCGCTTTCAAGATCACTTCTACGTCCAGCTCGGCCGCGCGCAAAGCAGCTGTGGTGTCCGTCGAAAAGTAAGGGTTGCCGGTTCCGGCCGCCAGGATGACGACCCTGCCTTTTTCCATGTGGCGGATCGCGCGGCGGTGGATAAAAGGCTCCGCAATGGAGCGCATTTCGATGGCGGTTTGGACGCGGGAAGGGACGCCTTCGCGCTCCAGCGCGTCTTGTAAAGCTAAGGAGTTGATGACGGTTGCCAGCATGCCCATGTAGTCGCCGGTAGCTCGGTCAATGCCTTTAACCGCTCCCGCAACTCCGCGGAAAATGTTTCCTCCTCCCACTACTACAGCCAACCCTACGCCCAGATGTTTAACGGCTTTTATCTCGCGGGCAATGACAGTTAAAACTTCAAGGTCAATACCATATTTTTGCTGGCCGCCAAAGACTTCGCCGGAAAGTTTTAAGAGGATGCGTTTGTAGACTGGTCTTGCCATGACGGAAAAATTATACTATAATCCGCCCAGCATGGCAATGCTCTTCCCGTATTTTGAATTAGCCGCCTCGCTCTTTATTTTACTGCTTTCGTTTGAGATCTGGACGCGGCATTATGAAAATCGGGCCGCGCGCTTTTTTGCTCGTCTGGCAATGGTGGCCTTTTTGGCCTCCATCCTTGAATATTCTTCTCGGATCGCTTTCACTTTAGACTTTGCTCAACATCTTGACCGGCTGTCGGCCTCGCTTTGGGCGTTATTGTTCTCTATGTTTGCCCATTTCACCATTATATTCTGTCGAAAAAGGCCCTGGCCTCTTTTTGCGCTTTACCTGCCGCCGGCCATATTGGCCGCTCTCTTCCTTTTTACCAATATAATGTACACGCGTTTTGAGATCTGGTCGGTTGGTATTGTCAGCCAGCCTTCCTGGTGGTACGGATTGTTTTTCTTGCAGACCGTGTTCTTCGGTTCGGTCGGGCTGTTCAATCTTTATCGCCACGCTTCTGGCGCCGTACAGCCCTCGGTAAAAAAACAGGCCCTTGTTATCGCAGTTGGGTCGTTTTTCCCCCTTCTGATCGGGTTGTTTACGGATGAAATTCTGCCGATCGTTTTAGGAACGCGGGTCACTCCGCCCACGGCAGTCTTTGACATTGCGATCATGATGGCGTTCATCTTTTGGGCCATGCGACACTATAGCTTGTTTGCCATTTCTCCGGGGATGGCAGCGGAAACCATCATTGAGACCATGCCGGACGCGCTTTTGGTCACCAATCTTGACGGGCAGATCTTATTTTTGAACGAAGAGGCGCTGAAATTCTTTCATGTCCCCAAAGAAAAGATCACCGGCATCAATATTAAAGTTTTATTTAAGCAGAAAGAAAAATTCGACCAGCTGCAGCGGGAAGCCGTGGAAAAAGGGGTTGAAGTTGAACGTTTTCAAGCCGAGTTAGTTAACCCTGCCGGAGAACACATCCCCACCCTTATCAACGCCCGCCTCCTGCGTCAAAGGGGCTTTGGCGAACTGTTAGGGATCGTTTTTGTAATCCGGGACGTTAGGGGTTAGTTACCCAACAGGGCGGTTAGCTGTTCGCGAATTACCGTATTTCCCCACTGGTTGATTTGTGCAATTGCGTTTTTCGCCAATCCTAACAACAGACCTCTTTTCGGTTCTTCGCGCACTATTTTAAACCCTTCCTCCAACTCCGGGGAAAATTCGCCAACTTCCACCTGGCCCGATGGAGTAATTCTTATCCCAATCGCAAATCGCGGATTGGGGCGGCTACGCATGATCCAATAAACATCTATTTTATCATCAAGCACAATTGTAAGCGGCCCTCTACTTTTGTACCCAACAAAAACACCGCTTTTTCCTCCGACAGACGCATTCTGTGCCGGCCCCAAATCATTGCGTACTTGCCCCATAA
>JAZDJE010000114.1:0-5067 GCA_043804325.1 Candidatus Peregrinibacteria bacterium | reverse complement strand
CGCTTTGGATGGGCGATGCCCCGCGGTATTTCGGGAGCAGGGAAGCATGCACGTTCACACAGCCGTGCGGGGGAAGGGCCAAAACCTCTGCGCTTAAAATCTGCCCATAGGCAAATACCACCATCAAGTCCGCCGCAAGCGCCCGCAATCGTTCAACGCTTTCAGTACTATTAATGTCCTTGGGTTGAAATACCGGCAGCGTTAACTCTTCAGCAGCTGCTTTAACAGGAGAGGCCTTAAGTGCCATCTTCCGTCCTGCCGGTCGGTCTGGCGCGGTCACTACCAGGTCCACCTCAAACCGATCATCCGCCATGAGTGTCCGGAGCAAAGGGATGGCAATCGTAGCCGTGGCTACAAAAAACACGCGGATTTTCGTCATATTTTTTTTATTTGTAATGAGTATAAAAGATATGTCTACTCAAGTTACTTGATCGACTTCAAAGACTTCTTTAATCTTATCTCCTAAAACAAAATTTTAAAACTTAATTTTAAAAACAAAATGAAATTGGATGAAAAAGCAGTACAGGACATCGGGGCCCTCATCACACGAGCGAACCGGATTTTAATCATTCCCCATAAACTGCCGGACGGGGACACCTTGGGGGCGGCCTTGGCGCTTTACCAAACCTTTAAGGAAATGGGCAAAGCACCGGAAGTCGTTTGTCTGGATCCTCCGGCGGAGGTTTTCGCCTTCATGCCAAACATAGAAATAGTGCAGGTGGGCGAACCTCGATTGGAACACGAAGCCTATTTTATCCTGGATGCCGGCGCCACGCATTTAACGGGTTTTAACGAAACACACCCCCAGCTCTTTGATAAAAGCCTGCCGGTGGTGAACATTGACCATCACCCCACCAACGAATTTTACGGAAAATACAACATTGTAATACCCAAGGCCGCTTCCACCACGGCCATCCTTTTTGAGCTCCTGAGCGCCTTAAAGATCCCTATCGGCCGCCAAACCGCCACTTGCTTATTAACAGGGCTTTACACGGATACGGGCAGCTTCCAACACTCCAACACCACATCGGAAGTCTTGCGCATTGCCGGCAAACTTTTGGCCAGGGGAGCCAATGTGCGCACCATTGCCAAGGACATTTTCAACACCACGAAAATCTCCACCATGCGCCTATGGGGCCGCGTGCTAAAAAATATCGACCAAACGGATGAAAACGTCACCATTTCGGTAATCACGGAAAAGGACTTCAAGGACTGCCAGGCCAATTACGACGAAGTCACCGGCGTAGTGGATTACGTCAACTCCGTCCCCGGCGCCCCCTATAGCGTCATTTTGACGGAACGGGACGGCAAGGTGAAAGGCTCCATGCGCACGCTCCAGGAAGACATGGACGTCGCCGCCATTGCGGCCAATTACGGCGGCGGCGGCCACACCAAAGCCGCCGGCTTCACCGTGCCCGGGCACCTGGAGCGCGAAGTGCGCTGGAAGGTGGTGGAAACGACAGAAATAGAATAATTAAGGTTGCCTTTTTTCCAAAAAATGTGCAATAATAAAAAAGCCCCCTCAAAATTACGGTATTGATTTTGCCCTCCAAATTCCTCCTCATTTCGGTAACCCCATATCAAAAATAAAACGCTAAAAAAAAGCGAATTTTTTGGAAAACAGTTGACATTTAACAATTTTCATTTAAGATTAACCTACTCTGGATGTCTCGTTTAACTGCCGCCATACAATACGGATACTCATTACCCGATGATAAGCCAAAAGCCCCATCAAAAACCCCCATGGCTAATAATGGCAAACCCGAGCCAGCACCGATGGAAGATGAAAAAACCCCTCCCAATGTGGAAGGTATGGTCCATATTCGAGGTGATGAAATCTACGCAGTATGTAAAGGAATCAGGCGCCTAACAAAAGAGATAGGAGTGGATCGGGCTTTACAAGACCCAAGAATCCTCAGACTCATTGACCAGATCAGCAAACCGGACGCGTATGAAGATATTTTTGCTCTCCTGGAATCAGAAGACCCGGAACGGCGGGCATTGATCCCCGGTTATTTGAAGGAGGGCTTTCCCCCTTCCCAGCTGGCGCAGTGCGTTATAGACCACGTGGCGCCTGGAATGCTGGGGCAGCAGCCGGGGGAATTAAACATCGTTGAATTCGGCCCGGGAACGGGTGCAGAAGCCATTCACATCATTAGAAGTATTCGCGCACAATTAAACCGCAGGATAAATTACCGGGGAATTGAGGGGAGTGAGCGGGGGGTAACATTATTATGGAAAAACTTGCGAGAGGGGTTAGGAAATGATCCGGGAGTAAGGTTCGAAGTGTCCCACGACGACATGCACCAATGGGCAGAACAGAATGCCATAAAAGTACAAGCGAAGCAAAGTAGATATGAAAAACATGACCAGCTATTACTTTATATGCATTCCATGGGGCATGTGGGGACTCCCGAGCGCTTTGAGAAACTGATGAGTCATTTAGCCAGAATTGCTGCATCGGTCAGGGGAAAGGCCATGATAGCGGTGGGTATCAAAGACATTCTATCGGGTGATCTTACACGTCATAAAATAATAGGGGTGAGAAAGGGTTTTGGCGATGATGACCTACTTAAAGTGGGGATTCATGCTGAACAAGGGTTGGTGCGGTTTTTTGCCACTCGCAAAGCGCTCAGGCGCATTTTTAGAAGAGCAGGATTAGAACAGGAAACAACATTGCCCCCGGAGACCATAGAAGGATATGATGAAACCGGTGTTAGCTCTCGGTTTTTAAATACAATCCTAGAACCGACAGACGACTTAAAAAGGACAAAAGGTATTATTGTAAACTATAGTATGGAGAAATAAACCAGCTAAATAAAAAACCTATATCTTAGTCCCCTTTGCCCCGTAGTTCTCCCAGGTCAGCATGAAAATAGACAGGAACATTTTGGCGATGGTCTTGCTTTCAATGATCACGCCAATAGGGGACTCCTTGTGGAGCGAAATAATGGCCACCTTGTTGCCAAAAACGCGCACCTCGCCTTCAATGGGAAAAAGTTTTTTGGGGATAAAAAGGACCTCGCGGCACTCCCGCTGGTGTTTTTTAAGGTCGGCGGGCTTGGGATGGTCCGCCGGCTCAATGGCATGGGTGACAATGCCAAGCTCGTTTCTCTTTTGGATGTACTCATCTGTATAAACCCCTAACGCCTCGTAAATTTTGGCGATGTCCCCATAGCGGTAACAGTCCTTCCCTTCCTTCAGCACGGCCTCATACACCTGCTTGACCCCCTCAATGCCTTCGGAATAACGGATTTTGGGAAGCATCGCCTGAGACCCCTCTATGTTGACCGTGAGCAAGGGGAGCGCGTCAAAAATCGACTTATTCATGGATTCCAGGTCCCGCTGCTGAGTTTCGATCAAATGCTTAAGCTTGTCTTCCGGGTCTTCCGCAAAAAAACAAGTAATGCCACGTCGTTGGGTTTTGGTCACCAATCCCTTTTTAACCAATTTAACCAGGGTTTTATAAACCGTGGAACGGTTCATAGCGGTGCGATTGGCAATCACGCTGGCGGGCTGAGCGCCCGGTACTCGTAATAAGGATAGGTAAACCACAGGCTCTTTGTCCTCCAAACCCAAACGGGTCAAAACTTGTGCAATATCCATAAATGTTTATTAATTATATGTTGTTCCTAAGTAAGAACAGGCTTATTTTAGCTTATTATAAAGCCAAAATCAAGCTTTTGTTACTGACCATTGACAATAAACATGATCTTAGGTAATATGAGACCGTTAACGATGCAGAGTAACTCGGACAATTTACCACAAAGACGTTAGCACATGTTTCACGGGAGGGCAACTTTAAGAAAGAGGGGGGTGGTTAGTCACTAATCACCCTCTTTTTTCTTCTCCGCCACTCACCCCTATATGTTTACGGCCCTTCCTTCCGTATGGTTCCTGCAAAGTTACTCACATTACAGGTCAAGAAGAAGGCGGATGAAATGGTGGAAAAACTCCGTTCAGAAGTTCCTCAGAACCTACTCCAACGGGCTATTTGCGATGTCAATGACAGTTTAACGTCTATTTTGGCCATCAGCGACAGCGAGGCGCCCCAAACAGTCCCCAAAATCAAGGAGTGCATAAAACGGATCAACCAGTCCCTCCAGGCGCTGAAGGGATACCAATCCGCCAAAGATCAAAAAGGCAGTTTTAACATCAATGCGGTCACGGAAAATATTTTAAATGTCGTTCAGGAAAATTTTCAGGAAGGGCTTAAAATATCCCGGCTCATGACAGAGATCAAAGCGAGGTGCGAAGGGGATCAATCCGACTTTGAAGGATTCCTGTTATACCTCCTGGTATACCTGGCACAATCCACCGCTTCGGAAAAAAGCGAAATATTGATCGAACTGCGCCAGAAGGGCAACGACGCCATGATCACGATTTTAAAGGATCACTGTGCCCTGGAAGGAGAACAGATGGAAGACATTGAGGAACATGCGGGGAAAGTCAACGGAATTTTCAAAATCACGCCCCAGGGGAAGGGGATCGAAATCATTTTGCGCATTCCCTTAATTTTCGAAACAACACCCTTGCAGGGGCCGACCCAAAAATCCTCCATCAAACTCGGCCCGTGGATAATGAAGAAAGAGGAAGTTGCGGAAGAACCGCCGTATTCATTTGTAAAAATAGTACAGCGCTAATAACCCGTTCATACAAAGGGAAAGCGGTTTTTTATGGTGCCCAGGAGAGGACTTGAACCTCCACGGCCAAAAAAGTGGCCACAAGCCCCTCAAGCTTGCGTGTCTACCAATTCCACCACCTGGGCACGTGCAATGTAGACGGACGAACGGAGTATAACAAACTTTACTTCGCCTCTTCAAGTATTACTTTTATTTCCATTTCCTCGCCGCTGCGCCAGACCTTCAGGGTAATGGTGTCTCCCGGACGTTTTTGGGCCACCAGGACATGGAGCGGGTGTTCCAGGGTGACTTTTTGGCCATCCACCTCCAGGATCACGTCTTTCATTTTTAGGCCCGCCTTGTCCGCGGGACTGCCAGGCACCACGGCAAACTCACCCTCGGCTTCGTTCCCCACCAGTAACGCCCCGCCATCAACGTCGATTTG
>JAZDJE010000113.1:0-3872 GCA_043804325.1 Candidatus Peregrinibacteria bacterium | reverse complement strand
ATTTTAAGGAGGCTTTTGGCGAGCGGATGGCGCTTTTCCATTCACGTTTGACCGATAAGCAGCGCGCGCTAGAGTGGTGGAAGGTCAAGACCGGTTTTGCGGGGCTGGTGATCGGGTCGCGTTCCGCCGTGTTTGCACCGGTGCAGGACCTGGGGACCCTTATTGTAGATGAGGAGCATGAATGGACCTATAAACAGGAGTCCGCCCCTTATTACGAAACGCATCGCGTGGCTGAGAAGCTATGCCAATTGCAGGGGGCCCAATTGATTTTAGGAAGCGCGACTCCGCGGCTGGAAAGCTATCAAAAGGCCAGGGCAGGGGAGTATGAGCACGTGTTTTTGACCCGTCGCATTCATCAGGACACGCTCCCCGCCATTCATGTGGTGGATTTGCGGGAGGAGTTTAAGAAAAGAAACTTCAGTATTTTTTCCCTCACGCTTCAAAACGCCATCGCTGAACGCCTGAAAAATAAAGAGCAGGTCATTTTGTTCGTGAACCAGCGGGGCGTGGCGCGGGCAGTCGTTTGCCGGGATTGTGGGTATACCGAGGGCTGCCCCCATTGCGATATCAGTCTTAAGTATCACAGGGAAATGGGAGACCAAAAACAGGAAATAGACCGATTGGTGTGCCATTACTGTGGGTTTACCAAAGCACCTTCCGTCACTTGTCCCGCGTGCCGGTCACCCTATATCCGGCAGGTAGGGGTGGGGACCCAACGGGTGGAGCAGGAGATGGAACGGCTTTTTCCGGAGGCGCGGGTCCTTAGGGCGGATAAGGATACCACCGGCAAAAAGGACGGGTTTGCTCCCATTTATGAGGCTTTTTGGCGGCGTGAGTACGACGTGCTTATCGGTACGCAAATGGTGGCCAAGGGGCTGGATTTTTCCGGGGTGAGCCTCATTGGCATTGTGTTGGCGGACATTGGGCTCAATGTTCCCGATTTTCGCAGCCACGAGCGCTTGTTCTCCCTGATCACGCAGGTGGCGGGGCGGTGCGGGCGGAGCGCCTCCCATCCGGGGCAGGTGGTTTTACAGACTTACCAGCCGGACCACTTTGCCATTGTTCAGGCGGCCCGGTACGGGTATACGGACTTTGCGGAAAAGGAATTGGCGTTCCGCCGAAAACTCGGCTATCCGCCGTTCAGCCGCCTTGTTAAGTTCACGGTGGTGGGAACGGACGCTGAAAAACTCCAGCGGCACATCCAGGAATCGCAAGAGGCGTTGGAGGATATTTTTAAGGTCAATGGCCTGTCCATTAAAATCGTCAGCGCTCCAGCCATGGTCCCCAAAGTGGCGAACCGGTATTACTACCACGTGCTATTGCGCGGGGAAAACCCGGACGACGTTTTTAAACACTGGAAATTGCCCAAAGGATGGCGGGTGGACATCGATCCGGTGCATACCGCTTAATAACCTTCATTAGGAATCCCTTGCAGCAGCCAGTTAATGTGGCTCCTAAATTGTTCATCGGACACGTTGCTGGTCACGACTTGGACGATAAAGTCGATTTGGTCGAAGACGTCGTCCAGAGTGCCCATGGCGTTCCATGTGGCTGTTTGTTCCGGGTATCTGGATTTTAGGTAGGCAATCACATTGGCCCCGTGGGCCTTGTTATCCAGCGCGGCCTGCTTGTTCCGGAGCATCCTAAACAGCATGGGGTCAAAGCGGTCCAAAAAGTCGCGCATTTTGTTGCGGTGCTGTCCTACGGTCCATTCGCCGTGATGTCCCATGCCGCCTTCCCTGGCGAACGCGTTTTCAATGCCGGCAGTCATCCGCGTGAAGGGCGTGGCCCCGGCCCCGCTTTTAAAGGCCACGTTTTCCAGAATGCCGTCCGTCATGGCTATCCATCCCATTTCGCGGCTAAAGTGTTTGCGGAAGTCAATTTTATTCATGGCGCGCGCGTTTTCCTCCAGCCACATCAGGGCGCCTACCATGGCGTTTTCCACGCCCGTATCTTTGGCTTCTTCATGACCGCTAGCCCCTTGCAGGAAGCGCTTGGCGGTGTGCCCGTCTCCAATGGGGGCAATGTGGCGCGACCAGTCATGGTCCCAGCTGCGTTCAGATACGGATTTTCGGACGCGCTGCACGGTCATGGGGTCGTTTTGGACGACGGTCCAGTAGAAGTTCTTGAACTGCCAGCCCCTTATGCCCCTTTTCAAGTCGTCGGGGAAGTATTTTTTAGCCCACCGTTCTAAGTCATTTCGGCTGAGCGGCGGTTTTTGGTTGTAAATCCACTGTGTGGCGGGCCATTGGTTCAAGTAGTGGTCCAGGGCCATTCCCCGGTCTGGGGTGAGTAAGCCGTCAATCATGCCCGCCAGCAAGTAGAACAAGACCGCTTCACCATCCGACTTTCCCTTTTCGATGGCGTAAACGGCAATGGCTTCGTATTCCTGCGGGTCCACGTTTTGGCCGTTCCGGTGCAGGCGCAGGAGCTGTTCAAAGCGGTCGGTCAATTGGTCCTGGATACGGTCGTAGGACGGGATGAACTTTTTGACTCCGCCGTCGTAACTGTCTTCGTTTTTGCGTTCCAGGCTTGGGAATTCGTCGTAGTCCTCCCAGATCTGCCCCGTAGCCGTGTGGAGCTTTTGGCGCAGGAGCGGGGGATTGTGGAGCAATATGGGGTCCCCCGGCGTCAGGTGGGTGGCGCTTTGGAGTTTGTTGAGCACCATCCACAGCTTTTCGTTGCGCCAATCAATGCGCCCCTTGTCCGCTAAGATACGTAGAATCGCCTTCAGCTTGTCCTTGTTGGGGTCTACCGCGTCCGCCATTTGGTCGATGAGTTCCTGGAGCCTCCAGGCGTCCATGGACTCGTAACGGGTTTTCCATTCGTTGACCTCTTCCTGTTCGGCTTTTTGCTGGCGGGCCGTGAACTCGTGGCCAATGAAGCTGTTGCCAAACAGCGCCTTGCCGATCCTGCCGGAGTGGTCGCCCTTTTTGCGGGTGTGGCGGCGCTGGAAGAATTCCACTAAGTCTTTGCCGGCCTGGATCCAGTCGTCGATGGCTATGAACGAAGTGGCGTTCCAAATTTGGCGGAAGGGGTTCATGGTCTTGTTGGGGATTCCTCCGGCAATTTGAGACAGTTTGATGGTGAGTTCCCCGATGTCCACTTTTACTTTTTTGACCCGTTCCTTGATTTTCTCATCGTAAAACTCGTTTCCGCTCTTTTTGTATTCTTCGTTTAATTCCCGCGTTTGCCTGTTGAACTCCTGCATGGTTTTAAGCAGGGAGGAGGCGCCGGGGACGTATCCCGTGTATTCGGAGTGGATCATTTCGTCCAGGAGCTTTTCATTTTCGTCGATTTTTTCCTGGTAATTTTCGTATGATCCTTTGGCTTCCAGGTTTAGCTGGCCTGTGCTTTCCGTGTCAAAGGTGGGCGGGGCCCCGGGAGTTTCGGAGACGGGTGCGGCGCCTTCTTCCGCGCCGTGGAACTCGCCTTCCTCATAGCCCTTTGTCACTTCGTCCGCCCTCTTTTTATCGAATCCTGCCAAGAGCAGCGGGATGCCGGAAGCAGTGATGAATCTATTGAGTTCCGCCTTGGGACTGTCTTTTGGCCAGTTTTCGCGGCCCAATTCCATCGCGTAAATTTCGCCGACCATGTCCTCGGGCTGCCAGTCGGCTACGGTATAAGCGGCCTTGTCTTTTCCTTTGGGGAAGGTGGGGGGTTTTTTCGCGGGATGGGCTTCCACGAACGCCGTGGCGATTTTTGGCCAGTCTTCATGACGCGTAAACGCTTTGACCCATTCGTCTTTAAGGCCCTCATTGCTTTCGAACTCCAAGTGCCGCATTTCATGCCGGAGCTGCCATTTAAAATCGTTTAGTTTCTTCCCGTCTTTGATGGCGTCTTTGTCGATGATCACCTTCCACTCGTCGCCC
>JAZDJE010000112.1:0-3196 GCA_043804325.1 Candidatus Peregrinibacteria bacterium | reverse complement strand
GTCACGTTGTCCATAATAATGTTGAGTTAAAGTGTAAGTGATTATAAGCCAAAAAAGTGGATAAAACAATCCACAAAAACAGCGCAAATCTCATAAGTTGCCAGCCGTCTAGCTCTTAAAAGAGCCGGGCAAAAACCTCATTCACAAGCGGAATGTGGTCAACAGCAGTCGCCATCGCGGCACCGCGAACCTGGCGAATGCCGCCTCCTATCCCCCTGAACATGTCCCCAATCTTTCCACGCACCTGAAATTGGTCGCGTAATTGTTGTTCAAAGTGATAAAAAAGAACGACCAAAGCCGATCCGGTAAAGGTAACAAGGCCCGCTACGGGAGCACAGTGAAAATAATGGGAAAGCACGTAAATGAAAAGGGCTTCAACCCCAACAGCGCCAAGGGCGATTCCTCCAAAGTGAGAAACGTATTCGCGGGCCATCGTTCGGGCACAAGCGCATAAAGCGTCGGGGTCGGGTTTTCCTTCAGGGGTCATAAATTCATGATGATGCACGGCGACTCCTGTGGCAAGAAAGCTGACGAGATTGGCTAACATGTCTCCCGTCAGGACAGAAAGCGTTGCTGCTTCAGGAGAAGCCCCCAAAGATTCGGCCAGGGCCCCGCCGGCAACGGCTCCGCCAACGCCTCCAACCTCTGCAACAGCGGCGGCAGTGGTCCGTTTTAAAATTTCCACAAAACGAGCCCGAAAAGTTTCCACATTCATTTCAATTTCAGGATGCTCTGCGCGGAATTCATGAAAAAGACCTTCAGTCACACCTGCCCCGTTCACGGCAGCAAGCGCGATCTTTAAGGCGCGAGCAGGACGGCGCGTGGCCCCCAATAAAAAATTTGTCAGAGCCGCTACGTCCCCGGATTCCGCAGTTCGATGATGTGGAGTACCCTCAGGCATGATTACATCAGATATTAAGGACGCGAGTATTCTACAAATTTTTGGACACTTGTCAATAGCTGGAAATTCTCTCGGATGGCAACCCCGGCATGCTACAGAGTGTGACCGGGAAATTCGATTACTTTGACTTTCCGCGCTCACTCACTTAAAATTTGCGAGCATACCATGCAACAAAAAGACTGAATCCCGCCTAGCGGGGGTAAGTCGAAATAGAGCGACAACAAGGGGCCATCGTCTAGTGGTTAGGACATCAGGTTTTCATCCTGACGACAGGGGTTCAATTCCCCTTGGCCCTGCCAAGAAAAAATAATTCTACCAACAGTAGAGTAATTTCAACGCGCCTGATTTGTATATAGGAATAGTTTTTTACCTCACTTATCCGTATAATAATAACACTTAAATCCAAAACCAACACCAATGGCGTCAATTCAAAAAATAGTAGGCCTCACCAGCGACAGGGCAAAAAAAGCCCTGGAAAAGCATGGGCCCAATGAACTCAAAGAAAAACGGAAGATGACGGCGTTCAAGGTCTTTTTCAGGCAATTCACCAATGTCATTGTATGGATTTTAATCGTCGCCACGCTGATTTCTTATGGCGTCGGCGAAACGATCAACTTTTGGGTGATCAATACCATCATTGGATTTGTGATATGCATGGGCTTTTTGCAGGAATTCAAAGCGGAACGCGCCATGGAAGTCCTGCGCAAAATTGTCCGCCCCCAAACCAACGTCATCCGCGACGAACGGCTGATGACTATCGACGCCAAAGAAGTGGTTCCGGAAGACATTTTAGCCCTGGAAATGGGGAGCCGCGTCCCCGCGGACGCCAGGCTGGTCCACAGCACAAACGCAGAGGTAGACGAGTCCATGCTCACCGGCGAAAGCGCCCCGGTGCACAAAAAAAAGGGTGACCTCATTTACGCGGGAACTCAATTGGTCAACGGGCGATGCCAGGCCCAAGTCGTCGCCACCGGGATGAAAACAAAATTGGGGAAAATTGCGCAAATGATCCAGGAAACGCAAGAAATCACCCCCCTCCAAAAACGAATGGGGCATCTGGGAAAATTCCTGGCCGTCATAGCGCTAAGCGCGTCCATGCTGATATTAATCCTGGGGATTGCACGGGGAGCTTCGCGCATGGAAATGCTCATGGTGGCGCTGGCGCTGGCCGTAGCCGCGGTGCCGGAAGGCCTGCCGCTGACCATGACCCTGGCGCTGTCCCACGGCATGCACAAAATGGCCAAAAAAAACGCCATCGTACGCCGCATGACGGCCGTGGAAACGTTGGGCAGTACCACGGTGATTTGCACAGATAAAACCGGTACGTTGACCAAAAACGAAATGACCGTGCAAAAACTATACATCGACAATGGAATAATCTCGGTCACCGGCGTGGGATACAGGCCAAACGGAACTTTTAAACAAGACGATGAAATAGTAGACATCACCCCATGGAAGACATTCTTCAAGGCGGGCGTCCTATGCAACAATTCAGATATTTTCAAAGCCGGACCCAATAACTGGGTCCCCATCGGCGACCCAACGGAAGTGGCGTTCATCACCTTGGGGGCCAAAGCAAACTTAAACAAAAAAGAGTTAGACGAGGCGCACAGGCGCGTGGAGGAAATCATGTTCACCTCGGAACGGAAAATGATGACGACCATCCACAAGGACAGAAAAGGATACACGATCTACAGCAAGGGGGCCCCGGAAGAAATCTTAAAGCGCTGCACCCATCAACTCGTAAAGGGGGAACTCCGCAAATTGTCCCCAGAAGACAGGGAAAAAATCCTCAAACAGAACCGCGACTTTGCGGGAAAGGCCTTACGGGTCCTGGCCCTGGCCACCAAAACCTACGACACCAAAAAGACCCCCACCAAAAACATGGAAAAAGGACTGGCGTTTTTAGGGCTCGCCGCCATGCGCGACCCTTACCGCCCGGAAGCCAAAGAAGCCCTGGAAAAGTGCAAACGCGCCGGGATTAGGACCATCATGATCACGGGGGACAACGAAGACACCGCTGTTTCCATTGCCAAACAGATTGGACTGACCAACGGAAAGGAGGAAGCCATGACCGGGAAAGCGATAGACAAGCTCAACAACGAACAATTACGACAAAAACTAAAAAGGGTTTCTATTTTTGCCCGGACCCAACCGGAACACAAATTGCGCATCGTTACCCTGCTTAAAGAAGAGGGAGAAGTCGTCGCCATGACCGGAGACGGCATCAACGACGCCCCCGCCCTTAAGAAGGCGGACATTGGGATCGCTATGGGCATCAAGGGGACGGACGTG
>JAZDJE010000111.1:0-5839 GCA_043804325.1 Candidatus Peregrinibacteria bacterium | reverse complement strand
CTTTGGTTGAAAAAATTTACACCACCGAACAAATTGCTGCTTTGCTACAGATTCACCCTTTGACTGTCCTTAAATACATTAAGGGCGGGCTCCTAAGGGCGGCGAGGCTGGGACGCGTGTACCGTATTACCGAAAGCTCCCTTGAGAAATTTCTAGATGAATCTTCGTAGCCCTTTGCCTTATCCATCGTCTTGATGGAAAAGAAAAAACAAAAATAAACCAAGGACCTCTCATACTCGATTAGAAAGTGGGGGGTTTTTGGTTATTAACACTCGGGGATGACTCCGCCTTTATTGGGACACTGTTTTAAAAGGATAATGCGCACTTGTTCACAAGCATCGGGAATACTGGCGCCAGCTTTATCGTCAAAGGCGTTGATACCGCGTCGGATTTGCGCATCCAAGTCGCGCAGTTTTTTGTCTAGTTCCACAATGCTTTGCTCCGCGATGGAGTTGAATTGGAGGTTGAATTGCAGGGCGTTGCGGGTTTGGCCCAAGAGAAAATTTCTCGCTTCGACCGCATATTGCAGTTGTTGGGCGGCGGCAAGGGATGTGCTGACTTCGACCTTATCCCGGCACTCCCGGCATTCGCCTTTCTCAAAGGCTTCTAATTGACTAGCGGTACAACCCGTCCATATGTTTTTGTCCGCGTAGTAATAAGCGCAGGCATTGTCGTCTAAAATAGACTCATTCGCGCCCAAACCAACCGCAATCGCCTGTGCGGCGGTGAAGTAGAGATCGTGATCGAATAATGGGATGACGGGGCCCACCATGGACTTGGCGATGCGCCATTCCTGTTCAAAGACATTTCCTACGCCCCCTAACCCCTCGCGTCTGAGGAGATTGGCCAGGCTAGTATCACTGCCACCCTGTTCTCCGCCCAAGGTGAGGCTGATTTGGTTTTTGCGGACCCATTGGGCGGCTTTTACCTTGCCGCGCGCCAAGGCCATTTCCCAAATACTGCCCCACTGGCTTCCGCCTGTATTCATTCCAAGCCCACCGCCCAACGAGGTGGTGAACACGTCCCAGCTTCTGCCAAGTTGTTCGAATGCCTTGCTAAAATCGCCCCAGAATCCTCCTCGGGGACAGGCGCCGGTACGGTAGTAATCCGGCTGGCCGCTTTCAAAAAATAAACTATGTTCAAAGCTTTGAGGAGCGAGCACATAGGCCTTCAATAAGTCAATTTCCGCGCGAAGTTCGTTATAATCGCTCCAAAGAATTTTTGCGTGGGTGTCGTTTTGGAGCAGGGCGGAACGGAGCGCTTCATTCAGTACCGCATCTCGCAAATCCTGTAATTCAAATAAATCATCCCGCACACAGGAGTTGATGGTGACGCCGCCTATTCCGTCCCCCGGCGATGGCAGATAGTTAAATAATAACGAGAAGGTTTCCCCGTAGTTGCCGAATTCGTTTTCGGCAATGTGCGCTTTGGATTCGTTGCGATACGCGTGGAACAAACCGGGAAGGCCGGGGATGGTGTTGGTTTCGCGACGGATGCGGTCGTCTTCCTTGATTTTTTCCATGGTTTCGTCGTCGAATAACTCGACCACACCATCATAAGCTCCGGAAGCGCCCCCTGTGCCGTTTAACTGGCGCGCCTGGAAAGCGTGTTCTTTAATGAGGGCAATTTTGGCTTCCAGTTTAGGCGACATAATGGCATAAGCGTTTGGCGCTACTGCGAGTAACACAAGGGGGCTGATGAGCAGACCGATGATGAGCGGCTTTAGAACTCGCATAGTTTTTTATTCCTAAAATTGGTGGCTTCCGCAATGGCGATGTAAACGTCCTGGATGTGGGCGAAACTTTCGCTCCATTGGTCCAAAAGTTTCCCAACGCGGCCGGCGAATTGGGTGTCTTTAACGGGATAGGTGTTGACGCGGTAGTTCTTGAGTTTTTCAAAGTACTGCTGTTCTTTTTTGGCTTCCAGCGCTTGGTATTGCTGGAGCAAGGCGACTGCGTCGCCCTCCCGCACAATGTCGGGGGCTTTGATATCTTTCCATGCGTTACGTAATTTTTCCATTTCCTCGTTGGCTTGTTTGATCGCAGAGGGGACTTTAGCCAATTCGGAGATTTTGGTGTCGGGTTTGACCGCGGTATTCAGGTCAAAGGAAAATTGCGGTCCCCAGCGATTGCTGATGGAATAGGCGGACATGGTGTTTTCCAGGGGAGCCACGTTTTTGACGAGAAGCTCGTCTAAAATCTCGACCATGGCGCGAATATGGCAGTCAATGCAACCCTCGTTGAGCGCATAGGGAGAAAGGGGGCGATTTTCCTTTTTGACCTCCACGCAAAAGAGGGCTTCCAGCGAGAATCCGAGTTCTTTGCTGGCGGTTTCGCAGTCTTGGTCAAAGAGGAATTGGCAGGCGGCATTGATATCGCCGCACAGTTTTGTGGGGATACAAATGGGCGTATCCGCTTCATCCATAGTCCCTTCTCCGAGATTCAGGTAATCGAATTCCAATTGGGAGTATCCGGACGGGCAGGCGGGCTTATTGCTTGGTGGGAACGCTTTTAGCCGTCCTCCGGTGTCCGGGCCGGGATATCCGGCAGATTGGGGATAAGAAGGTTGTTTTGTTGCTTCCGGGTTATGTTTGGGGCGTGTCCCCGGCGGACATAAAAGCGGAGTGTCGTCAGCTTCAACAGAAATTTCGTCCGACCGAGTGGTTCTGCTGGATTCAAATTTCTGAAAAGTCACCGCTTCCGGATCCTGGCATAGCAACGAACCCGCGGATTCCAGAATACAGGTGTTGCTGCAACCGTCTCCGGATTCGTTATTGTCGTCATCACATTCCTCTCCCGTTTCCAGTTTGTTATTGCCGCACAGGGCGGGTACTTCTGCGGGATCGGGAGGTTCGGCATCGGGGTGGTTGGGGGGGACGCAGTCCTCTTCCACGTTAAACAAGGGGGGCCCTTGGGGCTCTTCTCCTGACGAGTCGCCTGTTTCTGACGACGTGTCTCCGGGTTCACTAGTGATTTGACCGACGCCTGGCGTTGCCCCCGCACCTTCTTCTGCATCCCCGGAGGGGAAGCTATACACGTCTTCATTCCACTTGGCCTGGCTGCCAAAGATTTTGATGTCGATCAAATTCAGGTCGGCCACTAAATCGACGGGGGAGTCCAGCAACGTGGCGTTGTACCATTGTTCGCTCACCTCGAATTCCTGTTTGAGACTTTCGCGCATGTAATGGAGGACTTTTTCCTTTTCATAAGCTTCGGTGACCCTATTGGTCAACTCGGCAAGCGAATAACTCTTTAGCCCGTCCGGCAACAAGCTGTAATCGCGGAATTCCAGATTCAAGATGTCTTTCACAACATCGGGGTCTTTTATATCAAATTGCGTGGCCACGATGGCGTCGATGTCGTCGTCCGTGTCCCGCGTGATGTTGCAATAGGAGTCGTGATAAATGCTGTTGACGCTTTGGACGCGGCTGCTGTCGCAAAAATTGCTGACTCCCGCTTCGGCGCATTCAAAATCGTTGGCAAACATGTCTTCAATGCAAAAGATGTCATCTTGGGCATGGGCGGATGGCGTTGGCGTGAACGCGAGCGCGAAGAGTAAGCCGGTGATGAAGAGCAGACATTTTTTCATATTACTTGCTCATGGCGGCGTCGATGAGTTTAGTGGGCAGCAGCACGGTGACTTTGCGCAATTCCCCCAGCAATGTGCGGTAGTCTTCCAAATGGAGGAGCATGCATTGGAAGTGGATGTGCATCACAAACACTTGCCTTAACTCCATGAGCTTGCGCAGGGAAGTGTCTATGGCGACCAAGGCGTCCTGGATTTCATTGTTGACCAAGTTTTCCATCTTGTTGACTTGGGCTGCCGCCTTTTCAAAGCGGCCTTCTAAAACCACGTGTGAGCCCGATATTTGAAACAGGCTCATCAGGTATTCCGAATAGGCGTTGTACGCTTTAAGGAGCGGCCCCAAGAGCCCTGTAGAACCCGTGTTGTTAGCGACTTCTAAGAGTTCTTGCGCGTCCAGACAAGCGACCCGGGGATTGTTCAGGTCCGCTGATCGGGGAACGACGGTCATGATCTGGTCCCAAGCTTTGTTAAAAACACACTCGACGAACTCGTGGTACTGATTACGCGCCGCTTCAAACGCCACCCGGAATTTGAGGGGGGTGTCCAGTTTCTCTTTGGGGAACGTGAATGGTTTGTCTTTTTGGAATTCCGGATATTCATCCAGGCATTCCCGAATCGCTTCGGGCGGCTTGGGCGGCGGCGGGTCATCGGCCATGACCGGAGGCCATGTCCCTATAACGAGAATCATCGCGATGAGGAGGCCGGTGATTTTTTTAAGTGCATTTACCTGCATAGCAAGGCAGTAAGGCATTCAGTTTAAGGAATAAGGTTTTGAGCGTTTGGGCGTAAGTTTCCATCACGCGCATGCGGTTGACGATGCCCAGTAATTTTTCTTCCAAAGCGCGGGCCCGTTGGACGGCGTTGACGGTTTTGAGCTCTTTTTCCAATTTGATGTAAACCACACCTTCGTCCTGGAGGCGCGTGAGTTGGTCTTTGTCCGATTCATCTGCGAGTTCGTTTCCGAATTCCCGTTCGAGTTCTAAGACGCACGCCCTAAAATTGGCGTTTAGATTGTTCAACGATTCCTCACTGCTAATATTGTTGCCTGTGGTTTTGCATTCGGGAATGTATTCAATGGCGGTCCCGGGGATTTCGACGTCTTCCGGCGGGACACATCCGGGCACTCGGCCAATATGTCCTTCGGCTAATCCAATGCTGGCGGATTCGGCGGGATTGGCATTGCCGCTGTAGTAGACCGCACGGCACAGGTATTCCAACCAACAGCGGTAGGTCCGCGCGCTTTCAAACGCATCATCCACCATTTCACTGGCGGGGATTTCCTGGGAAGTGATGGAGGTGAGATTTTGTTCCCAAGCCTTGCGCATGACGCTCATTTGATTCGTAGTGACCTCTTTACAACTCAACGTTTGCGAATAAGACGGTTGCTGGCCGAGGATGGTCGCGGCGAGGAGAATGAGGCCGATGAGAAGGGGAAAAAGGATTTTTTTACGCATTATTCGTAGGTTATTTGCTCGCTGCTTTCAAATAAGATTTCATGGGTTTCGGTGTCCGTGATGGCTGTCATGATTTTATCACCTGGCATCAGGTCCGCCTCATAATCCAGGAAATAACACAGCGGCCCGCGGTTCACGTACACGCCTGGAGGATTACCGGGAGTATTGTCTACCACTTCCGGACAGCCATCGCTATCGCTAATACCATCCATATCTTCCGGGACGGGAGGACAAACGTCAGTAAGTTCACACCTGTCACCGATACCGTTAAGGTCACTATCCTCCTGCAATGGGTTGGGGGTGAATATGCAATTGTCCTCGCTATCCCGTACCTTGATTGGATCCAATAAGCTATTGGGGTCAAACACACAAAGAAGATTGGAAACACTGTCGCTATCGATATCCGTGTCACAGGCATCAATGAAGCTATCGGTATCGGTGTCGTTTTGGTTTGGATTATCTCCACAGGGACAGACTTCGCCTGTATCCGTTAAAACTTCTGTAACGGGAGTGGGGACGAGCGGATCCGGGTCTACGCCGTCCAAGAGAGTGTCCCCGTCGGTGTCGGGGTTATTGGGATCGGTGCCGATGACGAGTTCCTGACCGTTTGTCAGACCATCGTTATCGGGATCAACGAGAGGCTGGCCGCCGAGCGGTGTGGGGTCCTGACCGTCGATTATGGTGTCTCCGTCGGTGTCGGGGTTATTCGGATCGGTGCCGATGACGAGTTCCTGACCGTTTGTCAGGCCATCGTTATCCGAGTCGATCAGAGGCTGGCCGCCGAGCGGTGTGGGATCCTG
>JAZDJE010000110.1:0-2791 GCA_043804325.1 Candidatus Peregrinibacteria bacterium | reverse complement strand
CGCTAAGCTTGAGTTCTTCAATTTGTTCCAGGGCGGCTAAAATGTGTTCAGGGTACTGAGAATGAGGGTCTTTGAGGGACATAAAGTTTCTTTATGAAGTCTATCAATTATACTAAATTTCACAGTAATTTTCAAGTGATTCTAAAATACCATAACCTAATGGCCGAAAAAAGCGTTATTGGCAGCGATCCAGCCTGCCAATTGCCCCGTATCAAAACGCTCGCCCTCAATGACGTAGGCCAAGAGCCCTTGCGATTCCCGCAGCTTCATAAGTCCGTCAATCAGGCGCAGTTCGCCCCCATGGCTAGGGACCGCCGTCCGAATGGCCTCAAAAATTTCCGGCGGGCATACGTATTTACCGATAATCCCTAAATCGCTGGGGGCGTTTTCCGGGGCGGGTTTTTCTACCAGCCCCTCCACGTCAAACAGGCGCCCTTGCCGCGCGCCGGGCGAAACAATGCCGTAATCGGACACGCGTTCCTTGGGCACGCGTTGCACGCCAATCACTCCCTTGCCGGTAAAATGGTCGATGAGCTGCTTGGCCGCCGGAATGTCGCTTTTCACAATATCGTCCCCAAACAGCACCAAAAAAGGCTCATGCCCCACCAATTCCTCCGCGCAAAGCAGGGCATCCCCATCGCCTTTAGGCTCGTTTTGGTATACGTAGTGGAACCGGGCCAACTGGTGGATGGGGCGCACTTTATTTAAAAGGTCGTACTTCTCCCGCACGGTCAAAAAAGCTTCCAACTCCGGATGGGGAGAAAAATGCGCCCGGATAAGTTCCTTGTCTTTGGAGATCACAAAGATGATTTCCTCGACCCCGCTCGCAACGGCCTCTTCCACCAGGTACTGGATGACGGGCTTGTCCCCAATGGCCAAAAGCTCTTTGGGCACCACTTTAGTGACCGGCAGAAAACGGGTGCCAACACCACCAACGGGTAATACGGCTTTTCTTATTTTCATACGTTATTCACTAATCGCTATCGACTGATTTTAACAATACGCATTTTAATCGATCGGCGCTTGGGGATTCGGATATAAAGAATATGGTCCTGTTGCGTCGCCTCAATTCGGTCCGCGTCCACATGGGCCGGCAGAATGACCGAACGCGAAAAAATTCCCCAAAAACACTCTTCGGTGCAATAGTGTTTGGGTTGGAAACCAAACTCCTCGATCTTGCTCTTCCGTTTTCCGCGGATAGTCAAAACGTCATTGGTGATGACCACTTCCGTTTGCTCCAGGTCCACGCCGGCAATGGGGGTGATCAGCAAAATTTCCGAGTCGTTTTCCAAGATATCCACGGGAAGCTGTCCCTCGTCTTCAACAGAAACCCTGTGCTCCGGATGGGGCAAAAGGACAAGAGGTTCGGTAGTGGTCTGAACGGGAATGGTTTTGGTCATTACACTTTGGATTTTTGAGGAAGCTTCTTCCCCTTAAAAAATCGATCGAACTCCTCCTTGCCCAACACTTCTTTTTTAAGGAGTTCTTCGGAAAGTTTGGCCATTAAGCTCTTGTTATCTTTAATGATCTTAGTGGTACGCTCCTGGGCTTCCTGGATGATTTTGGAAACCGCTTTATCGATTTTAGCGGCCACGTCTTCGCTGTAATTTTTGCCGGCGGAAAAATCCGCTCCCAGAAACTGCCCCGCACTGCGGTCCCCAAAAATCACCAGCCCCAATTCCTCGCTCATGCCGTATTCCGTCACCATTTTGCGGGCCAACTCAGTGGCGCGCGCCAGGTCGCTAGATGCACCCGTGGTCACCTCGTCAAAAAACACCTTTTCAGCCACCCAACCGCCCAAAAGCGAGCAGATTTCATCCTTGAACTTGGAAAGCGACTTCAGATGGGTGTCTCCTTCCGGCAAAAACCACGTTACGCCCAACGCCATCCCGCGGGAGATGATGGAAACCTTATGCACGGGGTCGCAGCCGGGGAGCAACTTGCCCACCAGCGCATGCCCCGCCTCGTGATACGCGGTGATTTTCTTTTCCTGGTCATTCAGGCGCCGGCTCTTCTTTTCCGGCCCCAGCCCCACCTTTTCGATGGAGTGTTCCAGGTCGGACTGCTCGACTGACTTACGGTCCTGTTTAGCGGCGAGGATGGCGGCTTCGTTCATCAGGTTCTCCAAATCCGCGCCGGAAAACCCGGGGGTTTGGCGGGCGATGTTCTTTAAATCGATTTTCTTGTCCATCTTTTTATCGCGCGAATGGACCTCTAAAATCGCTTCCCGTTCCTCTAAATTCGGCATGTCGATGATCACGCGCCGGTCAAACCGCCCCGGCCGCATCAGCGCGGCATCCAGGATGTCCGGACGGTTGGTGGCGGCCAGCACAATGACATTAGTGTCCTTTTCAAAGCCGTCCATCTCCGTCAGAATCTGGTTCAAAGTCTGTTCGCGCTCGTCATGGCCGCCGCCCAATCCAAAACCGCGTTGGCGTCCCACGGCGTCGATTTCGTCAATAAACACAATGCAGGGCGCGTTGCGCTTGGCCTTTTGGAACAAGTCCCGCACCCGGCTGGCGCCCACGCCCACAAACATTTCCACAAACTCCGAGCCGGAAATGCTGAAGAAGGGGACATTCGCTTCCCCAGCTACCGCGCGGGCGAGTAACGTTTTCCCCGTTCCCGGCGCCCCCACCAGTATCACGCCGCGAGGGATTTTGGCCCCCATTTTAGTATATTTTTTTGGGTTCTTTAAAAAGTCCACCACTTCCACCAATTCCTGTTTAGATTCGTCCATACCCGCCACGTCCTTGAACGTGGTGCGCTGTTTGCCGTCTTTGGAATACAC
>JAZDJE010000109.1:0-4357 GCA_043804325.1 Candidatus Peregrinibacteria bacterium | reverse complement strand
ATATTTTTGCTAAAGAAAACAACAATAAGGTTATTTTCCGGGTTAAGAAAGAGGGGGTTACTCTCACTACCGATAGCACTCAGTATGGGGAAGGTGAAGTGACCTTGTCGGCGCCGGTTGAGGGGGTGGCCACCGAAATCGCCCTTAATTCTCAATACATTCTGGAAGCGCTGAATAACTGGGAGGGGGGAGTGGTGTCTTTTGCCATCAGTGAAAAGACAAGCCCTGTTGTGTTAAAATCCCCGCAGCAAGCCGACTACTTGCATATCATTATGCCCCTGAAAATTTAGTCACTTTTTTAGTCCTCAAACGCTCCACAATCGTCATTCCGATGACATGAATTTATTTAGTTATTTTCCCGACGGTCTTCATCGTGATATTTGGGCTGTGGCCAAGGCGGATAAGCCTCTGGTGCTTTCGGGTGTGAGCAATGCGACTGCCAAAGGGTTTTTGGTGAATGGCTTTGCGCAGGCTCGAGGATTTAAAAATATTTTTTGGCTGGTGAACGACAACAAAGATATTTATGAAATCCGAAATCACCTTCCTTTTTGGATGGATTTTCCCGTGGTGGCGTTGGACAACTTGTTAACCGAAACCGAGGATGATTATCGCGTCACGGAAATGGTCGTAGGATTGCACGACACACAAGCGCGTGTGTACCTCATCAACTACAAAGATTTGTGCTTGCCGCTGCCCACGTACGAAGAAATCCGGGAGCGCGGCGTGGTGGTTCAAAAGGGAGAGGAGATTCGCACGGTGGATTTTTTCAACCAACTTATCCAAATGGGCTATCGGCCGGGGATGGACGTTATTTTGAACAAGGGGGAATACCGCCGTTCCGGCGGGGTAGTGGATGTTTACCCCCCCGACTTTGACCGCGTAGTCAAAATTGAAGTGAATTTTGATCAAGTGGAGGGAATTTGGCTTTATGACCAAATGACCAAGCAAATGGAAAAGGGGCTCACGAAAGTTGATTTTTTACCCATCAACGTACGAGGGCATGGGAATTTGATTGATCATATCCAGGCGGGGGATTTGGTGGTTTTGGATGACATTGATGAGCAGGATGAGACCACCGAGAATCAATTGATCAAACAAGGGGCGCAGGAATTGGTTTTCACCTCGTTCCCAAAAAACGATGAGCAGTATTACCATTTGCGCTACCTATCCGTTCTTAAGTATTACAATATTTTCGACCTGCTCAATGACCTTAAGGCTAAGTACGTCGATGGTTGGCGCATCAACATTCTCAGCAAGCGGGTGAAAGAACTAAAAACCCTTTTTGAGGAAGAAAAACTCCGTTACACCACCGAAAACGACCCCGAAAGCAAAATTGTTCTGGTTGACGCGGCGGATTTGGAAAACGTTCCCAGTTCCTTTCAAAATCCTCAGGAACGCATCCAGTTCCTCACCGACAAGGAAATTTTCAATCTAAGCCGCACGTCCACCAAAACCTCCAAAATCAACTTGGACTTTTTGACGGGGCTTAAGGTGGGGGATTTGGTGGTGCACTTGGATCATGGAATTGGTCGGTTTTTGGGAGTCGTGAGTAAAACCATTGAGGAAATCCACCGGGAATATTTAGAAATCGGTTACGCGGAAAATGATCGGCTATTCATTCCCATCGACCAGGCGGATAAGATTAGTAAATACGTCGGCGGGGAGGAAAACGAACCCCAGCTCACCCGTCTTGGATCCGTGGAATGGCGGAATGCAAGCCAAAAAGTCAAAAAGGAAACGCAAAAAATCGCGAAAGAACTTTTGGAACTCTACGCGAAGCGCGCCCAGGCCAAAGGATTTGATTACGGGGCGGATACTTCCGAGCTCCAGCGCTTTGAAAAAACATTTCCCTACGAAGAAACTCCCGGACAAATGAAGGCAATTTTAGATGTGAAACACGACATGGAATCCGACCGGCCCATGGATCGGCTGGTCTGCGGGGACGTGGGATTCGGTAAAACCGAAGTGGCCATGCGTGCGGCATTTAAGGCCACAGAAGCCGGTAAACAAGTTGCCTTTATTTCTCCAATCACAATTTTGGCCGACCAGCATTACAAAACCTTTTTAAAGCGGGCAGTGGGATTTGATGTTCGCATCGAAATGCTCAGCAGGTTCCGGACGGCCAAGGAACAAAAAGTGGTATTGGAAAGCATGCGCAAGGGGGATGTGGATATTGTGATTGGAACCCATCGCTTATTACAGGAGGATGTGAAATTCATGAATCTCGGGCTGGTGATCGTCGACGAAGAACAGCGCTTTGGGGTGAAGCAGAAGGAGCGGTTTAAAACCATGCGCAACCAGGTGGACATTTTAACGCTCACCGCCACCCCCATTCCGCGGACGCTGAATTTGAGCCTGAACAAACTCCGGGATATTTCCACGATCACCACTCCGCCCCCCGGTCGTTTGCCCATTATCACGGAAGTCCGCCGGCATAGCGACGCTCTCATCATCGATGCGATCCAAAAGGAAATTGATCGGCAGGGGCAAATTTATTTTTTACACAATCGCGTCGAAACCATTGAAAGCATTGCGGAAAAGCTTCGCAAGCTCATGCCCAATGCTCGTTTCATTGTGGCTCATGGGCAATTGAAGCCAAAGGATTTGGAAGCGCGCATCATGGCGTTTAAAGAAAAACAGTTTGATGTTCTCATTTCTTCCACCATCATTGAAAACGGGATCGACTTGCCCAACGCCAACACCCTCATTGTGGATAACGCGGAAAATTTCGGGTTAGCCCAGCTGTATCAATTACGCGGACGCATAGGGCGCAGTAAAATCCAGGCGTACGCTTACTTTTTGTATCAAGCCCGTCAGCTCCGTCTGGATGCCAAAAAGCGCCTCAAAGCCATTGTGGATGCCACCGAACTCGGATCCGGCTTCCAAGTGGCCATGCGGGATTTGGAAATTCGTGGCGCCGGGGATGTGCTGGGGGTTAACCAGCATGGCACGATCCGTGTGGTGGGGATGAACCATTTTTTGCGCATGCTCAACAAAACCGTCGACGAAATGCGCGAAGGCCGGTTCACGCCTGAAGAACAAGAAAAGCCGGATGTGTCCATTGAAATTCCTCTTGAGGCTTACATCCCGGACAAATACATTCCCGATACCAAAGAGAAGATCAATGCTTATCAAAAACTCTCCTCCGTGGACAGCCTGGAAATTCTCGAGGAATTGCGGGAAGATCTGATGACTCAATACGGTCACTTCCCCAAACAGGTGGCCAACTTGTTCCAGGTTTTGGAAATCAAATTTTACGCGCGCGCCTCCGGCATTACGAATATCAAAACCATTCCCATTGCCGGCGGAAGCCGTCAGATCATTTTGAACATGGGCTCCGGCATGACGGCGGAACAAATCATCAACCTTCTAAAACACAATTCCAGGTGGCTGGTAAGCGGTGAAAGTCTTAAAATTGATCTCAAGCAACTCGGTTTCAATTGGTCGGAAGGGCTCAAGGAAAGCATGAGACATTTGGTTCCTCTAAAAAAAGCGATTCCCCCCCCAGTCTCCCCAACCCCATCCCCCAATGAATAAGGGCTTATTCGCCATCAGAGGGCTTCATTCTCGCGGGCGTGGGCCACGACCTCGCATGCGACTCAAGGGTTCTTGGTGGCATCGCGTTGCCATCGCCGCCGTTTATCTTTTTGGAGTGGGTTTTGCCTTTCTATTTTCTTTGTTTTTGGTGCTCAGCCCCTCCATCCCGGATGTGAACAGCTTGCAGCATTTAGTGGCCGCGCAATCCAGCGTTATTTATGATCGGAATGGCGAAATCATTTACACCCTTCATGGCGAAGAGAACCGCACCACCGTTTCGCTCGACCGGATTTCTAAAAACCTCATCAACGCCACTTTGGCGATTGAAGACGACCAATTTTATCACCATTGTGGCGTGGATTTTGGAGGCATGGCCATGGCGGTGTGCGGGGAGTTGGGTTTGTGTCCTCCTCGCGGCGGATCTACCATCACCCAGCAATTTGCCAAAAACGCCTTCCTCACTCCGGAGCGGAGTTACATTCGCAAACTCAAAGAACTTTTTTTGGCTTTGCGGCTGGAAGCGCGGTTCAGCAAGGATGAGATTTTAGCGATGTATCTGAACCGCATCAATTACGGCCCCAATATTTTTGGAGTGGAGTTAGCGTCCCAGACATTTTTCGGGAAACCCGCCAAAAACCTTGATATTTTGGAGTCCGCGATTTTAGCCGCCATCCCCAAGGCGCCCACCTATTACTCTCCTTACGGGCCGAACAAATACGCCAAAATCAACCTGTCCGAAGATGAAATTCTACGTCTCCGCATCCGGTCCGAACAAGATCTGCTCAATTACAATTCGGAATTTTTGGACAAAGGGCTTTTG
>JAZDJE010000108.1:0-5317 GCA_043804325.1 Candidatus Peregrinibacteria bacterium | reverse complement strand
TTTCGACGATTTTTACGGCACCAAGCCCCACATTGAAAATATACTCATCAAGGTGTTTCCGGATGAAAAGGAGCTTGGCAAGCATTTGAGCGAACTCAACGGCGTCCGCCAGGTTTCCGACGAGTTGGCCGAAAAGATCCGCGGCAAGCGCCAGTTTGTGGTGCACTGGTACCAACTGCCACAGTACGTGGCGGTGTTCATCAACAACGAGTCCCCTATTTTAAAGGACAAGAAGGTCCGGCTGGCCCTGCAGTTGGGGACGGATAAGGAAAGCCTGGTAAAAGCTATTGGGCAAACGAAAATTATCGACACGCCACTGCTTGAAATCGACCAGGAAAACTGGGCGCTTCAGTACAGCACCAAAAAGGCGAACGGGGCGCTTTTTGATACGGAGTGGACGCTCCCGGAAAAACTGGAAGAGGGGGACAATGGTGATGAGGCCGAGACTTCGAACGACGCCCTAGAGCCAGAGTATATCAATGGGCCGAACGGGGGGAAGGATTGGAGGACGACGGATGGCAAGGTGACCCTTACCGGCACCGTACCCCCTCAAACCAAGGCGGTCATGGTGAACGACTATGAGCTTTCCAAATACGTGCCAGGGGACAAGGCGTGGACGTACATCGCCAGTACGGAGTACAACAATTTGAAGAAAGGGGTCAACGTGTATGACTTGTATGCCATTGATTCTAACGAGGAGAAGAAGCTACTTGACCGCATCACTATCACTTATGGGGACGAGGCGACTTTTGCGCTCCTCGATAAGGAGAAATTGGAGGCGGAAAATCAGGAGGCCAATGCCCTTCCTATCCGCGTCAACAAAAACGGCGACCCCCTCGTACTCAATTTAATCACTTCCGATACTCCGCCGGCTTATCAGCAGGTGGCCGAAATTCTGCACCTGCAATGGCATAAGATCGGCGTGGAACTGGATATCGAAATCCTGGACGCCCAAACCTTCCAAAAGCGCCTGGCAGCCCGGGAGTACGATTTGCTGATCTTTGGCCAAAACCTGGGTTACAATTTGGATGCGTACCCGTACTGGCACAGCAGCCAAGCCAAGGCGGACGGGCTCAATCTGTCCCAATTCAAAAACTTCGCTGTGGATAGCCTTTTGGAAGAGGCCCGCTTAAAGCACGATGACGCGGACCGCAAAAAAACCCTGAACAAAATCCAGGAGATCATGAGTACGGAGGTGTCTGCGGTATTTTTATACAGTCCCACCTACCGCCTGGCCCAGGAGCAAAAGGTCCAAAACGCCTCGTTTGATAACCTGGCCACCACCAGCGACCGCTTTGCCACCATTGAACACTGGTACGGCCGCGCCAAGCGCAAGCTCAAGGATGATGTGGGAATTTTCACTTTCATGAGTTGGATATTTAAACAGTTTTAATTGACAATCCTCCCCTGAATCGCTAAGGTGATTTAGCCTTTTAATCCATTTCTCGCAATTACCCATGCAAGTTGTATTGATTGAAAATGTTCCCAAGCTTGGCCAGGCGTATGACATTGTCAACGTCAAGGCTGGTTTTGCCCGCAATTTCCTTTTGCCCCAAAAAAAGCTGCGCTGGCTACGCCCGCGCTCGTCTTAAAAGCGCAGAAGATCCAGGAGGAACGCGTGAAGAAAATGGCAGAAGTGGTGGCCAATGCCAAGGAGCTGGCCCAGCAACTGAAGGAGGTGACCTTGACCTTCAAGCAAAAGGTGAAGGGGGAAAAGCTTTATGGCTCCATTGGCGCCAAAGACATTGCTGCAGCACTTTTGTCCGCCCAAAAACTGGAAATCGACAAAGACAAGATTAAAATTTCCGCCCCCATTAAAACCCTGGGCGACCACAAAGTCACCCTGCACTTGGCCGAGGGGGTGGACGCTACGCTTAAGGTGGTGGTGGAGGCGGAGGAGTAATTATCCGCGCCTGTGTATTTCCCCAATGCTAAAGTGCCACTGATCCTCTACCAGGCCTATTTTTCCCCCTACAAACCCTTCCGCGATGAGGTAGTCCTGGGCTTCTTCCCAGTTTTGGATATCCACCGCCTGGCCTATTTCGTGGAAGGACATGCCCGGGGGAGCGGCTTTTCGCCCCTTTTCCTTATTCATCATGTCGTACATTGACCACTGGTGTTCGTTTTTCCTAAAGTCCATTCCAATCACCAAGTGTCTGCCGGTTGCCCAAAAGAATTTTTCGTCCGCCCGCACGAGTTTTTCCAGGACTGACTGCTTGAGTTTGACTGGCCATCTACCGATTTTTCCGGAAACCAATGCTTCTTGTAGCACGTTCTTCCCCTTTAAATAGTCCGGGTTGAGGTAATTGCCCGTGGCCTCGTCAAAAACGTAGCCGGCGTCAATCATGAACTGTCGGGCCTCGGCAAAGCTCTCGCATTCCCGTATTGAATTTCTTTTGATGACTTCTTCTTTTCGCATCGCCCTTTCCTTGAGGGCCTCTAGTTTTGCCCTTAGGCCTGTTTTTTTGGCGGCTTCTTTTTCTTCCTTTGGTTTTTCCGGAGTTTTTTCCTCGACTCCGCTTTCGGGTTTTTCTTTTTTCCCAAAAGGGAAGCTTTTTTTAATGCCTTCGGCCCAGTCCCCGAGCATGGCCAGGCCAAAAGCGACCATGGCCGCTCTTAATCCCCCCTTTTGTACTTCCCGGGACAATTGCTCCCGTTCCACTTTGCCTTTTAAGCGCGTCAGGCCACTTCCTTCGGCGGGTTTGGATATTGGCTCCTTTGGTGTTTCCGTAGACCGGCTCAAATCCATACATTGAGGTATAATGAATCATTTTATTATACCATATTGAAGCACTAAAAACAACCCTTCTCAGAGTGGTGGGCCCGGCACGGATTGAACGTGCGACCAATCGGTTATGAGCCGACTGCTCTAACCACTGAGCTACGGGCCCTTATATCAACGATACGATAACTTAGATCATTCACGATTTCAAGAATACTCAAAAACCTCGTCGCCGTGCAAAGGGGTGGCGAGAGGCTCCTGAGCGACATCTCTTAAAGTCCAAAATATTAATTGCAGCAGCCGTGTTTTTTGAGCGTGTAGCTGCCTCCGCCGCTGGCGACCACGTTCAAGAGGCCTCCAATGATGGCGAGGTTTTTTAGCAGGTGGAAGGTTTGCGTGCCCTCGGTGATTTCCAGGTGAAAAAAGCAGCTGACTACCAGCAAGTATACGGCCAGCACTAGGGCGGCCTTGTCCGCGCAAAGGCCCAAGAGCAGCATGAGACCTCCCAAGAGTTCAATCAGGGCAGCCACCCATGCCAACACGACACCCCCTCCCAGTCCGGCGCTTTCCATGTAGGCTACGGTATCGGGGATATTGATCATTTTACTATAGGCGGAAAACAGGAAAATCGCGCTTAATAGCACCCTTCCCAAGAGCAACAATAGGTCTTTTTTATTTTTAAGCATTGAAGGGGGGGTTAATTTTTATTTTTTCACCTTCATTGTACAAAAAATGTATTCATAGTCAATCATTTTTAGTTTAAAATTTGTTGCCAATCTATTAAAATAACTGTCATGAGTACTTTAACCGATATCCGCACCGGTGCCGTGATCAAGGTCAATGGCAAACCTTATCTGGTCGCCTGGAGCCAATTTAACCGTAAACAACAGCGCAAACCCGTCATGCGCACCAAACTGAAAAGTTTGATTGATGGGTCCACGCTGGACAAGACCTTTTTAGCGGGGGAATCCTATGAATTTGCCGAGATCGAAAGACGGCGCTGCCAGTATTTGTATCGGGACCAGCAGGGCGCTACGTTCATGAGCAATGAAACGTTTGACCAGTTCGCGTTGCCCTTGGACCAAGTGGAAGAATCCCTGCAATTTATTAAGGACGACACTGAGGTTTACGTGACGTTTTACGAAGGCAAGGCCATTGGGGTGGAACCCCCTATCAAAGCAGAATTGAAGGTTGTCCAGACCACTCCCGGCGTTAAGGGGGACACCGCTACCGGGGGCACCAAGCCGGCTGCTTTGGAAACCGGTGCCACGGTAAACGTTCCATTGTTCGTGAATGAGGGCGATGTGATTGAGGTGAACACCGAAACCGCCGAATACGTCCGGCGTGTCAGCTCTTAACCTTACCCCATTCGTGGTATAATGCCCATTATGAAGTTTCGTTTTCTCTTCATCGGTTTGGTCATGGGTGCAATGGTCGCTTTTCCTTCATGGACCCACGCGTATTGCGGCAACGGCGCGCTGGAAGCTACTCAGGGGGAACAATGCGATGACGGTAATTTTGTGGACCGGGACGGCTGCAACAGTTACTGCGCACTGGAGGACATCGATCCACCAAGCATCACCTCCGTTTCGATTGCCGAAGGGGCCAGTGATATCCCTACCAACACGGCAATCATCACCATTAACTTTTCCGAACCGGTGGATCCGGCCTCGGTGATTTCCAATAATATTTCCGTGCGCCACGCCGACCGCTCACTTGCCGCCACATTTACGATCAGCCAAGACCAGACGGAAATCACCCTTCACCTTCAGGAAGAGCTCGTTTCCAACGGCAGCCATGCCATTCGCATCAATAATATCCGAGACCCCCTTGGCAATACCATGAAGGAGGTGTTTATACGGACTTTTACCGCGGCTACCTATATCGACCGTACAGCGCCTTATGTGGTAGCTAAACCACCCGCCGGTGAATACAACTTTTCTCAAAACGTGTCGCTGGTGGCCTATTTGAGCGAAGCGGAAACCGGCCTGGACGACCGGGATGAAAGCGTGACTGTTTACTATACCCTGGATGGCTCCTATCCCACCACGGCCAGCCCCGTTTACCCGGATTCCCTTATTATTGAAAAGCATGCCACGCTCCAGTTTTTTGGGATAGACGGGAGCGGCAACCGCAGCCGTGTTTTTACGCAAGTGTATCGCTTTGCGTGCGCCGCACGCCCCAACGCCGAGCGGGTGAGCCCTTATCCCATTTGCAGCATCCAGGAATGCAAACGGGGGTTCAATTTGATCAGCGGTACCTGTGCCACCCAAGAGCTGAACGCGGGCAGTACCGTAGCCGATGCCTACAAAGACAACGCTTTCACAGCCCCCCTGCTCCCCTCTGACGTTCCCGTGACGGTCAGCACCAAGCCCGCCATTTATATTTCCCCTTATCACAAGGGCAATATTTACCGTCCCATTATCTTTATCAACGTGACGCGCGGCAGCAAGGTGTTTTTTGAAAAAGACACGTTTATTACCGACAGTACGGGGAAGGCGTTTGCCGGCTACCTGGTGACCCCCGTCAACCGCTATAACAAGGAATTTCCTACCAATTTTGGCTACTCATTTAAGTCGATTGTTGAATTCAGCC
>JAZDJE010000107.1:0-5158 GCA_043804325.1 Candidatus Peregrinibacteria bacterium | reverse complement strand
TGTTTTCCGCACTGATACTCATGCGCTTGACCAGGGTTTCCGGCGTGTATTTCTGTTTGACCTGTTTCCATAGGTCCCATTTGACCTCCATGTGCTTGTTGGTCATTTCCAACGTTTCCGCTGTGACCACGTAAGCCTTGTCAAAATGCGCGTGACACGATACGGGGCCCCCTTTGGCTTTGATTTTTTCGCGCAGGAGCGATTGCATATTCCAAGGTTCCATGGGAGTTAAAGATTAGAAATTAATAGTTATTTCATCAAATCGTTGATTTCTTTTTCCACCTTGTCCAGCTGAAGGTTGCCGGTGCCGCCCTGGTGGGTGGACATGGCAAGCCAGCGCCCGATGTCTTTTTCGGTGACCTTGATCTTGTCGATGTTGTCCCCTACTTCGCGGTATGCGTCGCGGAAGGTCATGCCCTCCTTGACCTTTTCAAACGCCTTGTGGGCGGCAAAAAGACCCGGGCAATCGAGCATGGATTTTATGAGGACTTCTTTGTTGGGCTTGATGTTGTCTAAAATCGCTCCCATGGCCTCCAGGGACATCTGCGTGTACTTGAGGCCCAAAAAGAGCGGGCGCTTGATCTCCTGCCCGTCGCGGTGGTAGCCGGAAATTTTGTTGAGGATGTTCATGGCCATTTCGCTCCGGCAGGCCAGCACGGTGGGGGTCCGCCCGCGGATGAGTTCGGCGACATCGAGATTTTTCTTCTGCGGCATGATGGACGAGCCGGTGGCGATGCTGTCATCGATGTGGAAGAACTGGAACTCCTGCGTGGTGAAGAACAAGAGATCACAGGCCATGCGATTTAAGGTGAGCATGATCTGGCAGCAGGCCTCCAGCACCAGCCCTTCGATTTTCCCGCGGGAGTTGTGGCAGTAAATGACGTTATTCTGCGTCTTTTTAAAGCCGATTTCCCTGGAGAGCCAATCGCGGTCAAAGTCGAACGGCGAGCCGTAACCGGCGCCGGAGCCCAAGGGGTTCTGGTCCACGATGTTGTCCGTAATGCTTTTGAGGAATTTGATGTCGTCGATAAAACTTTCCGCAAAAGCGCCCATCCACGTGCCGATGCTGGTGGGCATGGCCTTTTGCATGTGGGTGTAGCCCGGCATGGCGACCATTTCGTACTTTTTGGCGAATGCCACGCACTTTTTAGCCAGCGCCATGGTTTTTTTGGTGAGTTCGCCGGCTTTGCGCTTTAAAAACCATCGCATCATGACCAGGACCTGGTCGTTGCGGGAGCGGCCGGTGTGGATTTTTTTACCGGTATCTCCCAGCCTTTCGATGAGGTAATTTTCGATCTTGGTGTGGCAGTCCTCATCTTCCAGTTTCAAAATGAATTCCCCTTTCTTATAAAGGGCCAGGATTTCATCGAGTCCGCGCTCCAGGTCCGCCAGCTCTTTTTCCGTCAAAAGCCCGTGCCGCTTCAAAAGCCGCGCGTAGCAACGGGAACACCACACGTCGTCCGGAATCATCTCCTGATCGTACAAAATATCTTCTCCCGCGTTAAATTCTTCTACGACGCGGTTGATTTCCACTGTTTTTTTCTTGAACCAAATTTTCCGCTTGATGCCGGCGGATTTGAGGGGTTTTTGCGCTTTGGCTTTAGGCATATGAAGGAGGTTAAAATTTCTTTTTCTACTATAAAATCAATGGCTAAAAAACACAAATTTTGTTTTGGCATTGTGTTGTGAAAAAAGCTTTGCAAAAAAGCGCATCAAATTCCTATGGCTCCCGGATTGATTATTCCTCGCCTAACAAGTTTTGAGCCGCTTCTATCGCCCGGCTAACAGCCCTTTTGTCGTCTTCGTCACCCTCGGCCATTTCCATCAAATCTTCCGTTGCCTCCACAACGAGAGTGGCGCTTTCCGGAGAAGCAGTGGCCGCGGCCATGAGCATTTCGGCGAATAGGGCGCTGCCCACATCCTCCGGGGGGAACGCTCCACTGCAAAACATTTCAATGTTGTCAAAATCTTGCATGGCGGCCTCCAGAGATTCGGCGCCCAATTGCTCCAAAAGATGTTGCCGCATTTTGGCAACTTCCGGGTCTTCCACAACGGTTTCCACGTTTTTACGGACGTTTTGAGCGGTACGCGTTTTTGCCGGGGCCTTGCGTGGCGAATCGGAACCTCTGGTTTTTTCCCGGTTTTTTGGCATGGGGCTATTTTAACATTGTTTTATTTAATTTCCATCTCCAATACTTTTGCTATCGGCAGGCGGCTTGCTATTTCTTCCCATACGGCTAGCGCTTGTTCTGCGGTCAGTATTTGCTTGGCGGGAGCTTTTTCGCCTGTGTCTCTTCTTTCCCCCCAAGTGATGCCTTGTCTATCTGGCTTGGTATCTAAATTCCATCCCCCTACACCCATGTCGTTAAATTCAACATTTCTTCCACTTGTAAGAACCGAATACAGGCTTGCTAAGTAGCCCCTCACACTTGGAACGCCACTTGTACTGCCGAGCTCCAGTCTTTTTATCTCCGTGGCACGCGCTACATCAAGAGGGACGCCCAATTTTTTTTCAGCCGCCTGTAAAGCTTCTTCTACGCTCCTTCTTACTGCTTCCAGATCGTTTATTTCATTTCCTTGATCAGGATCAGGAGTTCCCCGGACTAATCTAGACATAGCTTTTAATATACCCATAAAATTTAAAAGTTAGGAGGTTATTATTTTAATATTTTGAACTATTTTGTCAATCTTTGTTGTCAATTTTAATTTAACAATATTATGATTTATAGCGAAAGCCCCGCCCTCCGATGATGCTGGAGGGCGGAGCTGGTTCGCCTGCATGTCACTTCTTGGCGCGGTGCCCCTCGAGGATCGGCGTGACCCTGATGTCGGTCAGCCACTGGTGGAGCAGGGCCGGGATTGCGGAGAGGCTCGGACGACTCTCGCTGAAGTGGCCGAAGTAGTACGTGCGCCCCTTTTCGAAGCTTTCACGTCCGCCTTCGGCGGCCTCGTATTTCAGATAGCTCCCGTCGGGGAGCATTACCAGCTGGCTGTCCAGCTCGGGTTCGAGGGGGAGCCCGCAGATGGTGACCCAGTAGTTGTCACCATTGCGGAACGAGCACCACTGAACTTCGTTGAGGGGGCCGACTTTCGCCACCCCCTGGGTCATCAGGGCGACCCCGAGGTCGCCCTTCCGCGCCGCGAGTGCGGCGCAAGTGATGTAGGGGGACGGGGGCGGAAAGGCCGCCACCTCCCCACCGAACAGGACGACGCACAGGGTGGCCATTAGGCCGCGGACGATGGATTTCATGATTTCCTCCGAAGTGAATGAGCAGGCGGTTGTCGTGGATTTCCGCAACTCATTCGGGTTGAAAAAGCGCGACAAATCATCACCGACAGACTGTGTTCAAATTAGCAGGTGTGTGTGTGTTTGTCAATTAAAAAATATTTTTCAATTTCGTCAATCTTTTTGGCGCCTATAGGTTTATCGTTTATATTGTGTCACTTATTTACATCTATATAATAGAAATATGATTGACTGGAAGCATCTGCCCGAAAACATCGATGAATATAAGGAAGCGGCCCGCAAAAAGCATGTGGAGCTGGATTGGAATAAACTTTTAAAGTTGGATAAGAAACGCCGGGAATTGCTTCAAGAGGCCGAGGAAAAGCGGGCGGAGCGCAATAAGGTTTCTGCACTAGTTCCCAAGCTTGTGGAAAAAGAAAAACAAGTGCGCATTAAGGAAATGCAAAAACTTGGTGATGCATTGGAGAAAGTGGATGGCGAACTAAAAAAGATAACGGAAGAATGGAAGGCTTTGATGGACCAAGTGCCCAATCCCCCGCATGAAAGCGTGCCGGAAGGAAAAGATGAAAATGATAATGTGGTAGTGCGCACGGTAGGTAAACCTTCTCAATTTGATTTTAAGCCTAAAGACCATATTGAGTTGGGGAAGCTCTTGGATGTAATCGATTTGGAGACGGCGGCAGAGACCAGCGGGGCCCGGTTTTATTATTTGAAAAATGAGCTGGTTTTAATAGAATTTGCGCTTATAAACTGGCTGATGCAAAAGTACGTGAAAAAAGGTTTCACGCCGGTGACGGTTCCTATGCTGGTGAAGGAAAAAATGATGTATGCGACTGGTTTTTTCCCCGCAGACAAAAATGAGATTTACCACGTGAATCCGGGCGAGGATGACTTGTTTTTGGTGGGCACGTCGGAAGTGCCGTTAGCGGGACTTCATATGGGCAAACTGCTCGCGGAACATGAGCTTCCCAAGCGATATGTCGGCTTTAGTAGCTGCTTCCGTCGCGAGGCCGGGAGTTACGGCAAAGATACCAAGGGCATTTTGCGCGTGCACCAGTTCGATAAAGTGGAGATGTTTTCCTTTTGTCATCCGGACAAATCGTGGGAGGAGCACGAGATGTTATTGGGGATTGAGGAGGAGATTTTGCAGGAACTTGGGCTCCCCTATCAGGTTGTCAACATCTGCGCAGGAGATCTTGGTGCGCCCGCGGCTAAAAAATACGACTGCGAGGTGTGGATCCCTACGCAGGGCAAGTATCGCGAGTTAACCAGCTGCAGCAACTGCACCGACTTTCAGGCGCGGCGTGGTAATATAAAGTATAAGGGGGGCAAGGGCGCCGAGTATTTACACACGTTGAACGGGACGGCCATGGCCAGCACCCGAACGCTGATCGCGATTTTGGAAAATTTTCAGCGGAAGGATGGATCGGTTGCCATTCCCAAAGTCCTGCACCCTTATTTGCCCGGTATTACGGAAATTAAACCCAAACATTTATGAACGGACAAATCCCTCCCCCTCAACCGCCGCATTTCCGACCGCCCAACCGGGGGGGTGGGTTTACGTATGTGTTGATTTTCGCGTTGCTTTTGACCGTTGCGTATTACATCTTTAACCCGCAAGGGAGCGCTACGGATCCCCAGGCGACGGAGATCCCCATCAGCCAATTGGTCCAGCAGTACCAAAGCGGCCAGTTTAGCGAGGTCACGATTAAAAACAGCAAGGTGTACGCAACGTCCAAGGGGAATAAAAAGTTCTACGCCATCCGGCCGGAGGGGGAAGGGCTAAGCGATTTAGGCCTGAACCAATCCGGCAATCCAACACCGGTGAGCGTGATCAGTACGGAGCGCAGTGCGTTTTGGGGCAACGTGATCGCCAATTGGTTACCCATTATCATATTCATCGCCCTGATC
>JAZDJE010000106.1:0-5997 GCA_043804325.1 Candidatus Peregrinibacteria bacterium | reverse complement strand
CCGCGTAATAAACATCCAAATTATAAATCCCCTCGCCCGCAGTGGCTCCAAACGTTTTGGCCAGCAAATGGTCGCGCACCACTCCAATCAGCCGGCTCAAAAGGGCGGAAAGGGCAAGAAGCAGCGTGGGAGGCAACAGATTAAAACGTTTTACTTTCATTTTTAAGCCAAAAATGATATAATTACCAAGTACAAATACTTTTGTATGCTTGAACTATACCAGACACCGCAAGATATTCTCTACTTTGTTTTAACGATTTGCGTGGCATTGCTCACCTTTTTTCTGTTGCTCGCGCTTTTTCATTTGATCCGGATCCTCAGCAACACGCGTAAAGTCACCGAAAAGGCCAAAGATACCATCGACTTATTGAACCACTACCTGTGGCAGCCCATTAAAATTATGATGATGATTGTGGAAAAAGGAAAAGAATACGCCGCCGGGCACGCCAAAAAAGCAGACAAGAAATAATTGACAAGCCGCTAGCTCCAGCCTAAATTAAATGTCCTGTCTGTATGCCCAGGACGCTTTTTTAAGTGCCGCAAGTTGCAGGCGGGACATCACAACCCACTCCGTGAAAACGGGGCAAACCAAAGAGGGAAATCATGACGACAGCGTTTTACTTCCAGTCGCTCTACTCCGTGATCGAACAGCCCCCGGATCGAAAGTTCCGGCACGCGGCCGTTGAAGCGGCCGTCGACGCCTTCCAGAAGTTGCAGGATGTCAAGGTCAGCGACAGTCAGCGAGAGGGGCTGGACGCGTTGTGCCTGGTCTTCGGGCACACGCCGGGGAAGATCACGACGGTCGAGAGCCCCCTGCCGGAGGATGACATCTTCATCTGGATGGTCCATCCCGATGGCCAGATCAACGCAGCCATCAGCGAGGGGAAAGCCATGGAGAAGCCGCGAGACGCCGATGACGCCTCCCTTCGTTTCCCGACGCCTTCCGCTACGAGCGGGGTGTGACGAGCGCCAACACCCGTTGACGCGCAACCCTGGGGGTCCGGTCGAAACACCGGATCCCCGCCCTTAAATAGTTTCATAAACTTGCGCCGTCCCCTCCGCCATGCGCTCCGCGGTAAATATTTTAGCGCGCTCTTTGGCCATGGCCTCAATAGCCCGTTTTTGGTCGGGATGATGCAGTAAGGCGGAAATCGCTTCCGCTAATTTCTCACTGCTCGCCGGCGGGACCAAAATGCCGCTTTTGCCATTTTCGATAATCTCCGGTACTCCACCACTCGCAGTGGCAATAACGGCTACGCCGCTCGCCATCGCCTCGATCACCGAAAGGCCAAACGCCTCCTTGAGCGAAGGGAGCACAAAAATATCCGAAGCCCTCAAAATCTCGGCAACATCATCGCGCCAGCCTAAAAAATGGATGTGATCATTATTTCCATATCTCGCTTCCAGCTCTCGCTGTAGCGGTCCCAAACCCACCAACATCAACCGTAGCGTAGGCGTGTTCTTTTGCAATCGGCTAAAAGCCTCCAGCAAATACCGGTGTCCTTTCCGCTCGTGCAGTTCCGCCACGCACGTAATCACAATATCGCCCGGCTGGACGGGCAATGGGGCTTTTTCCCGGCACTCCAAAAACCGCTCCAACTCAATCCCATTATGCACCACGCTCACCTTTTCATCCGGAATGCCGTACCATTCCTGCAAGTCCCGCCGGCCCGTTTCGCTCACGGCAATGGTGTGGGCAGTGCGTTTTAAACACATTTTCTTCACCGCTCGTTTCAGCCCCTTTAACTCAAACGGATCGTGTTCGGTGGTCACCACCGGCGCCTTTTCTCGCGTTGCCGCAAAAAACGCCCACCGGCACGCTCCCGGATTCCACAAGTGCAAATGCACAAGGTCCGGCTTCTCGTTTCTCAGCAATCGCTTTAACTCGAAGTAATGGCGCGGGTCATGTTTATGCAGGGCGTTCAGCTCAAAAACTTTCTCACACACCCGCGCAAACTCATCGCGCATATCCCGGATCCGACTGTATTTTCCATACGCTAAATTCACGCGGATTCCCCGTTTACTCAAATGCTTTGCCAATAGCAACATCTGCTTTTCCGCCCCGCCCACGTGCGGCGTGTCCGTGTAAAAAAAGACCCGTTTCATCATGCTCGCATCTTATTGGTGGGCCCTCCGGGGATCGAACCCGGGACACATGGCTTAAGAGGCCACTGCTCTACCAACTGAGCTAAGGACCCACGATCAAAAAAAGCTCCAATAACGTAACACAAGGCCCTGTAGGGAGCAAGTTATAAATCCAATTTTTCCCCTAAATCAACCACGTTCCAAAACGCCGTGGGGGTTTCTCGCGTAACAGGCACCGGTTCGGACTTGGGATAATCCAAAGCAACCAGGAAAGCGCCCGTGCCATCTTGCATGACCGCGCACGTAATAGGGCCATTTCCATTCCCATTCCCGTTCCCGTTAACCGGAACACCGTAAGTGTTTAGCATGGCACGGTTTGCTTCGGTAGGGATAACGCCCACCAATGCCCCCTCGCCCAATTTAACCAAATTTCTCATATTTCGAATGGGAGGAAATTCTTTTGACCTCGGCGCCGGTAATGGTTTTGTTTCCGGGCTTGGTACCGTGGCAGGTGCGGCTTCGCAAGGATGAGGTTCTGCTCCTGGTGACGCGTCTTCCCGAGGCATTCCGACAAGAGCATCGAAATCTTCAACAGACTCAGACGGGTCGAGTTCCGGTTGTGGGATCTCGTCTTCTTCTTCCTCCGGCCCCTCCGCCTCCGGCAAAGGGAACTCCGATTGGGCCGCGGCCAAAGCATCTCTTTGGGCCAAAGCAGCAGCTTCTGCCTTAGTCGCAATTCTCGCACGCGTAGTAACACCGGAACCCTTTTTACACTCAACGCCACGGCACAGAACCAACCGTTCCACATCCGCATCATCCATCAGGGCGAGCAAAAATTGCTGGCGCGTGCTTTTCGCCAATAAAAAAGTATCCCCCGAATGGCCCGAAAGCGGCTCCATAACCTCAAAGGGGACAGCGTTATGCAACTGTAAACTTTCCTCCATCCATGCCCGGAACTCAGCTTCCGACAACTCCAAGGCATCGTTACCGGCGTTAATGACAAACCGGAGGACATGTAAATTGCGGGGCATCGCTACCGCATAGACTCTTTTGCCAACTAAATCCTCCAGTTCTGACCGGGTTTCTATAAGACCGGAAATAGCGGTAACAACTCTGCCGGTATCCAAAGCCGAAGGCCCGTGACGCCGCTCGCGTTTTTTTCTCGTATTACCAACAAACTCCGGCTGGAAAACGGGTTTTTCGAAAGGTGGAGGGGGATCCAAATCATCGTTAATAATATAAGCATCCAGAGGGGAGCTTTCGGGACAATGGAAGCGCGCAGTATTTGCAAAAGGCGCATGGGAGGGCCCAGTACTAATAGAGTTGGAAGACATAAAAAAGTATGGGCGATGCTAATCGCATCATACCTCGTCGTCTTCATAAATCAAAATTATTTTGTCTTCCGCACCACATACCCCGCTTCCAGTTTTTGCGGGGCTTGGAAGGTGATTAAAAACCCCTGGCCGGCGTGGGCGGCTTCCACTGGTTCGCCCGTTTTGGCATTGCGGAAATTATCCAGCACCATCGGAATCGTCTGAGAGGGGGTAATGATGTCTAACTTGTCTCCCTGGTCCAACCGATTTTTCACCTCCAGAGTCACTTGTTTTCCCTTCACCTGGCGCACCACCCCGGCAAAACAATATTTCTCGTTGTAATGGGCGTAGTCTTTGTACTTTTGCCCTTCCGCGCCCGGCCGCCCGTACCAAAATCCGGTAAAGTAACCGCGCGTATTCACCGATTCCACGAGCTCCATAATCTCGTCACTTGGTTTTTTCTTTTCCATCGCCAAGTCCAGCGCTTCCCGATAGGCCCGGCTCGTTAGGGCCACGTAGTAAATGGTTTTATGCCGCCCCTCGATTTTGAGCGAATCCACACCCGCTTCCACCAAGTCCCGCAAATACTGCACCATGCACATGTCCTTACTGCTCATCACGTACGTCCCAAACTCATCTTCTTCAATAGGGATATGTTCGCCGGGGCGCAGCTCTTCTTCCAAAAAAAACTGGCTATCGCTCTCGTGTCCACGATGGACCTTATAACTCCAGCGACACGAATGAGCGCACATTCCCTCATTCGCGTCCCGATTGGCCATGAAACTGGAAAGCAAACATCGGCCGGAATAGGCCATACACATGGCGCCGTGCACAAACGCCTCCAATTCAATAGCAATCCCCTTTTTCTTCAATTCCTTGCGGATTGCTTTCACTTCCGCCAAACTCACTTCCCGCCCCAATACCACGCGCGTCACTCCTTTTTGTTTGGCCCAAAACTCAATCCCCGCGGAATTCAATGTGTTGGCCTGGGTGCTGATATGGAATTGGAGCCACGGACACTCCTCGCGCAGCCGCGTTAAGATCCCTACATCGGACACCAGGATCGCGTCCGGATCCAACCCCTCGTCATGCAATGCCTTCAAATGGTCGATTTCCTTTTGCAAAAAAGAAAGCCGCGTCTCATGTGCATGGATGTTCATAGTCAGATAAAGCTTCTTATTGAGCTCGCGGACCAATCGCAGCGCTTCCCGAATATCATCCCGCTCCGCCTTGTTCTCACGTACCCGCATGCTCATGGATTTCACGCCCATATAACACGCGTCCGCTCCATACATAAAAGCGGTTTTTAACTTTTCCAAATCCCCCGCCGGCGCTAAAATTTCGGGTTTCTTCATAATGGAGTATATATTTTAACGCAAAAGGCATCACAATGACACATAAGAAAGTTCTCGCATAGAACTTGCGACAATTTTTTGCTACTCTAAAACCATGCGGCTCAAACAAATCACTTTCGACAAAGACGCCCTCACTATCATCGTCCGCTTTGAAGGGGCGGAGGATTTAAAAATCACTCGCGACACCCTCGAAATTTCCTATTTCTCAGGCGGTTCCGGGGGACAAAACGTCAACCGGCACTTGAATGGCGTGAGGCTCATTTACCGTATCCCATCCTCTCATCGCCGCGCGTCCCAAAAGACCCGTGAGCTCATCGCGCGCAGCATGGCCCAACGCAGCCAGCCTCAAAATCTACTGCTCGCTTTCCAGCAGCTCGCACAAAAACTGCATCAATACTTTTATTTACCCCCCGCTCGCCAGGCCACCAAAATCCCAAAAAAGTCTAAGGAAAAGAGGTTAGGAAATAAAAAGCATCGCTCTCAAGTCAAAGCGCTTCGCAAACGGGTCAGCGGTGATCTATAATCAACTCATGCGTTTAATCCCATTCCCAGAGCTCATTCGGCGATACTTTTCCGGAGAAAGCTTCGTTGTTTTCGATACGGAAACGACAGGTCTGAATACCTTTCACGATGACATCATCGAGATCGCCGGCATCACGTGGCAGCACCATCAGGAGCCACAGACTTTTCAGGAACTCATTCGCGTGAACCCCAATAAAATCACGCAAGGGGCTTGGGAGGTTCATCAAATCCCCTTGGAGGAAATCAAAGCCGCCCGTCTTCCTTCTCAAGTCCTAAAAGACTTCATGGAGTTTGCCCAAGACCGCGTGTTGATCGCCCACAACGCCAAATTCGACTATGACATCCTCAATTCCAATTTAGTCCGCAACGGGCTCAAGCCCTACCAAAACGACCAAGCGGTTTGCACGGTCAACTACGCGCGTGAACAGCTCATCCCCGCCAAACTGGTAGACCTGGCGTCCCATTATAAAATCGAGCTAAAAAACCGCACGCTCCACCGCGCTACCGACGACGCCATTGTCCTCATCGAAATCCTCGACCACATGATGAAGGAGCACGAACCGGCGGAAATGCAGTATTCCCTCATTCTATGAAACTCAGTTTGGGTTATATCACCGCTTCTACCAAGGCGGAAGCCAAGCTCATCGCCACTGAATTACTCGCGGAAGGCCTTATCGCTTGCGCCAATATCATCCCTGGCGTGGAGTCCCATTTTATATGGG